>NZ_CAAKGZ010000026.1:0-204894 GCF_901007645.1 Pseudomonas sp. FG-3G | reverse complement strand
GGAGCGACCGTCGTCAGAGCGCAGGATTGGCAGCACCGGCATCCATTCGCCCACCTTCAATTCGGTTTTCGACACCTTGGCCTTGAGTGCGACACCCAGGCGACCAAAGTCATCGGCCGGACGGCCATCGTCATGCACCGGCAACAAGGCGGTATTGGCAGTGCCGCGACCGCCGTCGAGCTTGAGCGAGTACATGCCCAGCACGTCCATACCGAAACCGACTGTGCCCTGGGTGAAGCCGGACTTGGCGTCGAGAATGAAACTCTGGGTCCATTCCTCGGCTTTGCTTTGGGCGTTATCCGGGTTGGTGAAGTTGCGGTTGATGTAGAAGTTGCGCAGGTTGAGATTGACCTTGGCGTCCTCGACAAAACCCGACTCTGCGGCCAGGACGGGCAGGGTGGCGCCAGACAGGGCGATAGCGATAAGACTGGGGAATAAATGCTGTGTAGGTTTCATGGGCATGTCTCTAGTTTTTGTGGGCAAAGCGGGTCGCTGCCGCAACCTTGGGTTGCAGTCGGCACTGTGGAGCTGGACGGTAAGGCGATCGAAGGATCAGCCGGATGAGGCGGGGTCTATGGGCATGGCATCGAACCTGTTGTTATTGGTTTTGTGCTAGGGATGGTGAAGGGCCGGCTGGGATCGGTTCAATTGTCGTTTGCGGGTTTTGGGCGATTATCGAACGGCAAAAACTGATTGGATCTTTGTGGGAGTGAGCCTGATCGCGATGGCAGCCTGACAGCCGGCCAGGGTTTTGTTGATTGCGTACATATCCGTTTCTGCGGTAACGGCCGCTTATGGTTTCGCTTTTACAGCGACTCACTTTCGAAAATCCGGAAGCCGGCCCAGGCGAAAGTAAGCAAAGCGCTTTTGCCCCACCACTCGGCACCTCGCTTAGGCTCGGTGTGCCCTCACTCCGGCATTGCTCCGTGGGCCCACTGCGCAACGCTGCGTTCGGCCAGCGTGGTTAACGGGGCGCCCGAGATCAAAATTAAAAGCGAGGCGGCCTAGTAGCCGACCTGGCTCTCCCGGTCGTACGCCGATCCCATTGTGAGAGCGAGCCCGCTCGCGAAGGCTGTATGACAGCCGACCTGTCTCTCCGGCCATACCCCGATCCAACTGTGGGAGCGAGCTTGCTCGCGATGGCGGAGGGACAGTTTGCGGTGGTGTTGGATGTGCTGGCGTCATCGCGAACAAGCTCGCTCCCACAGGTTTTTGTATCGTGTGCGAATGTTGTGAACACCCGCAAACCTATGTGGGAGCGAGCCTGCTCGCGATAGCGTAGGGTCAGTTTGCGGCGATGTTGGATGTGCTGGCCTCTTCGCGAGCAAGCTCGCTCCCACAATGGGATCGGCGTACGACCGGGAGAGCCAGGTCGGCTATCAGGCCGCCTCGCGGTGGACGTTGATCTCGGGCGCCCCGTTAACCACGCTGGCCGAACGCAGGCATTGCGCAGTGGGCACCTCGGCATGGATGCCGAGGTAGCCGCGCTGGGCCATGGATGGCCCTTCGCGGCGGCCCACGGAGCAATGCCGGAGTGAGGGCATGCCGAGCCTAGGCGAGGCACCGAGTGGTGGGGCAGAAGCGCTTTGGTTACTTTCGCCTGGGCCGGCTTCCGGATTTTCGAAAGTGACCCGCCGTAAGGGCGGAACCCTAAGTCGCCGTTACCGCAGAAACGGATATGTACGCAACCAACAAAACCCTGGCCGACTGTCAGGCCGCCATCGCGGGCAAGCCTTGCTCCCACACAGCGTGCACAAACAAAAAGCCCACCTTCCGGTGGGCTTCGTGTTTCAGCGTTCAGGCATCAAGTCAGAACAGTTTCAACGGCGGCGCTTTCTCCGCCACCGGTTCGTTCTTGCCGGGTTCGGCATTCCAACCACCGCCCAACGCCTTGTACAGATTGACCTCGCTGGTCAGTTGCGCCAGGCGGTCGGTGATCAGCGATTGTTGGGCGCTGAACAACTGACGTTGGGCGTCGAGGAAGGTCAGGTTGCTGTCGACGCCGATTCGGTAGCGACGCTCGGCCAGGCTGTAGTAGTCCTGGTTGGCGGCGACGAAGGCGGTCTGGGCCTGCAACTGTTCATTGTAGGTCCGGCGTGCGGCCAGGCCGTCGGAGACTTCCTGAAACGCGGTCTGAATCGACTTCTCGTAATTGGCGACGTTGATGTCTTTCTGGATTTTGGCGTAATCCAGGCTTGCCCGCAGGCTGCCGGCGTTGAAGATCGGCAGGTTGATTTGCGGGGCGAAGGTCCAGGTGCCCGAACCGCCCTTGAACAGGCCGGACAGGTCCGGGCTCAGGGTGCCGGCGTTGGCCGTCAGGCTGATGCTGGGGAAGAACGCGGCCCGTGCGGCGCCGATGTTGGCGTTGGCGGCCAGCAGGTTGCGTTCGGCCTGGAGGATGTCCGGGCGACGTTGCAACAGGTCTGACGGCAACCCCGCCGGCACTTCGCTGAGCAGGTCATCGCTCAGCGGTTGGGTGCTCAGGTTGGACGGCAGACCGGTGCCCAGCAGCAGGGTCAGGCTGTTTTCATCCTGAGCCACCTGGCGGGTGTAGCGCGCCAGTTGTACGCGGGCGTTTTCCACCGCCGTGCGTGCCTGGCTCAGGTCCAGGGCCGAGGCCACGCCGACTTCGGCGCTGCGGGAGGTCAGCTTGAGGCTTTGCTCGTAGGTGCCCAGGGTTTCCTGGGTCAGCTTGAGCAGTTCCTTGTCGGCCTGCCAGGTCAGGTAGGCGTTGGCAACGCTGGCCACCAGGCTGATCTGGGTACTGCGACGGGCCTCTTCGGTGGCGAAGTAGCTTTGCAACGCTTGCTCGCTCAGGCTGCGCACCCGGCCGAACAGGTCCAGTTCATAAGCACTGATGCCCAGGGTCGCGGAGTATGAGCTGCTGATGGCCGCCTCTCCGGTTTGCGACGCCCGTGCCGGCACTCGCTGACGGCTACCGGAACCGGTGGCCGAGACCGCTGGGAACAGGTCCGCCCGCTGGATGCGGTATTGCGCGGCGTAAGCATCGATATTCAGCGCCGCGACGCGCAGGTCACGGTTGTTTTCCAGGGCAACCTGGATCAGCTGTTGCAAGGCCGGGTCATGGAAAAACTGTTTCCAGCCCTGTTCGGCGGCGGCCTGGCTGGCCGCCTTGGCCGGCTCGTAGGCCGGACCTTGCGGGTACTGCGTGGCGACCGGTGCTTCGGGCCGCTGATAATCGGGGATCAGCGAGCAGCCGCTGAGCACGACGGCGGCGATGGTCAGAGAGAGGAGCGACTTGCTCATTGGCCAGCCTCTTTAGAAGTTTCAGGAGTGTCGTCCTGGTCGATATTTTTGCGACGGCCTATCGACGACACAGTCACGAAGAACAATGGCACCCAGAAAATCGCCAGGATGGTGGCGGTCAACATACCGCCGATCACACCGGTGCCGATGGCGTGCTGGCTGCCTGAACCTGCGCCAGTGGAAATCGCCAACGGCACCACGCCGAGGACGAACGCCAGGGACGTCATGATGATCGGCCTTAGACGCATCCTACAGGCTTCAATGGCGGCTTCCACCAGCGTGCGGCCCTGTTCGTGGAGTTCCTTGGCGAATTCCACGATCAGAATAGCGTTTTTCGCCGCCAGACCGATGGTCGTCAACAAGCCCACCTGGAAGTACACGTCGTTGGACAGGCCGCGCAGGCTGGTCGCCATCAAGGCACCGATGATCCCCAGTGGTACCACGAGCATGACCGCGATCGGAATCGACCAGCTTTCATACAGCGCCGCCAGGCAGAGGAATACCATCAGCAGCGACAAGGCGTACAACGCAGGCGCCTGGGAGCCGGAAAGACGTTCCTCGTAGGACAGACCCGTCCAGGAAATACCGACGCCGGCCGGCAGTTTCTGGGCGATGGCCTCGACTTCGGCCATGGCTTCACCGGTGGAGTAACCCGGGGCCGGGGACCCCAGAATTTCCATTGCTTCCACGCCGTTGTAACGGGCCAGTTTCGGCGAGCCGTAGACCCATTCGCCCTTGGCGAATGCGCTGAACGGCACCATAGTCCCGGCGCTGTTGCGCACATACCACTTCTGCAGGTCTTCGGGGCTCATGCGTGCATTCGGCTGACCTTGGACGTACACCCGCTTCACCCGACCACGGTCGATGAAGTCGTTCACGTAGCTACTGCCCAGGGCAATCGACAGGGTGTTGTTGATGTCCGAGAGGGTAATGCCCAGGGCGCTGGCCTTCTCGTCATCGATTTCCAACTGGTACTGCGGCTCGTCATTCAGGCCGTTCGGACGCACCTGGGAGAGAATCTTGCTCTGGGAAGCCATGCCCAGGAACTGGTTACGGGCTTCCATCAGCTTCTCATGGCCGATGCCGGCGCGGTCCTGCAGGAACACGTCGAAACCGGTGGCGTTACCCAGTTCCATCACCGCCGGCGGAGCGAAGGCAAACACCATTGCGTCGCGGAAGGTGAAGAAGTGTTGCTGGGCGCGGCCAGCGATTTTGAACACGGTGTTCTCAGCGTCACGCTCTTCCCACGGCTTGAGCATGATGAACGCCAGGCCGGAGCTCTGGCCACGACCGGCGAAGTTGAAGCCGGTTACGGTGAACACCGAGGCCACGCCATCGCCTTCACCGCCATCCTTGCTTGGACGCAGCAGGAACTCGCGCATGTTGTCCACCACCACCTGGGTCCGTTCGGCGCTGGAACCGGCCGGGGTCTGCACCTGGGCAAACAGCACGCCCTGGTCTTCTTCCGGCAGGAACGCCGTCGGGATGCGGGTGAACAGCCAGACCATGCCAACCACGATGATCACATAGGCTAGCAGGTACGGCGCCTTGTGCTTGAGCATGTTGCCCACGCCGCGCTCGTAGCTTCTGACGCCGCGGTCGAAGGTGCGGTTGAACCAGCCGAAGAAGCCGCGTTTCGGCGTGCCGTGCTCACCCTTTGGAATGGGCTTGAGCATGGTGGCGCACAGGGCCGGAGTGAAAATCAGGGCCACCAGTACCGACAGGGCCATGGCCGAGACGATGGTGATGGAGAACTGCTTGTAGATCACGCCGGTGGAGCCGCCAAAAAACGCCATCGGCAGCAGTACCGCCGAGAGCACCAGAGCGATACCCACCAGCGCGCCCTGGATCTGGCCCATGGATTTTTTGGTGGCTTCCTTGGGTGACAGGCCTTCTTCACTCATGACCCGTTCGACGTTCTCCACCACGACGATGGCATCGTCCACCAGCAAACCGATGGCCAGCACCATGCCGAACATGGTCAGGGTGTTGATGCTGAAGCCGAATGCCGCGAGGATCCCGAAAGTGCCGAGCAATACCACCGGCACCGTCATTGTGGTGATGATGGTGGCGCGGAAGTTCTGCAGGAACAGGAACATCACCAGGAACACCAGGGCAACCGCTTCGATCAGGGTTTCAACCACACCCTTGATCGACTCGCTCACCACCGGTGTGGTGTCGTAGGGGAACACCACTTCCAGGCCTTGCGGGAAGAACGGCTTGAGATCTTCGACGGTCTGGCGCAGGGCCTTGGCCGTGTCGAGGGCGTTGGCACCGGTGGCCAGTCTCACTGCCAGACCGGAGGCCGGGGCACCGTTGAACTGGGCATTGATGCTGTAGCTCTCGCCGCCCAGGGCGACATCTGCCACGTCGCCGACGCGCACTTGCGAGCCATCCGGATTGACCTTGAGCAAGATGGCCTTGAACTGTTCGGCGGTCTGCAGGCGGGTCTTGCCAATAATGGTGGCGTTCAGTTGCTGACCGGGCAGGGCAGGCAGGCCGCCGAGTTGGCCGGAAGCGATCTGGACGTTCTGCGCGGAAATGGCGTTGGTCACATCTACCGGGGTCAGGCTGTAGTTATTCAGCTTGGCCGGGTCGAGCCAGATTCGCATTGCGTACTGGGCACCGAAGACCTGGAAGTCACCGACACCGGCTGTGCGCGAGATCGGGTCCTGCATGTTGGACACGATGTAGTTGGACAGGTCTTCCCGGGTCATGCTGCCGTCGCGCGACACCACGCCGATCACCATCAGGAAGTTTCTCACTGACTTGGTCACGCGGATGCCCTGTTGCTGCACTTCTTGCGGCAGCAGCGGAGTGGCCAGGTTCAACTTGTTCTGGACCTGGACCTGGGCGGTATCGGAGTTGGTGCCTTGTTCGAAGGTCGCCGTGATGGTCATGCTGCCGTCGGAGTTACTTTCCGAGGAGACATAACGCAGGTTATCGATGCCGTTGAGCTGTTGCTCGATGACCTGCACCACGGTGTCCTGCACGGTCTGCGCGGATGCGCCCGGGTAGGTGACCTGGATCGCAATGGCCGGCGGCGCGATGCTGGGGTATTGGTTGATCGGCAATTTGAGGATCGACAGGGCCCCGACCAACATGATCACCAGGGCGATAACCCAGGCGAAAATCGGACGGTCGATAAAAAATTTCGACATGGTTTACTCCCCTTTGCCGCCGGCGGCTTTGTCAGCTGCCTGTGCGGGGGCCGGGTTCTTTGCGCCAACGTTGGTGGCCTCAGTGGCTTTGACTTCCACCCCTGGCCGTACGTACTGCAACCCTTCGGTGATCAAACGATCGCCAGCCTTGAGCCCGTCTTCGATCAGCCATTGGCTACCGACGGTACGGCTGGCCTTGAGCTGGCGCAGCTCGACCTTGTTGTCCGGGCCCACCACCAGGGCGGTCGGCATGCCTTTGAGGTCGCGGGTCACGCCTTGCTGCGGCGCAAGAATCGCCGCGCTGTTGACCCCGGCCTGCAATTGCGCGTGGACGAACATGCCCGGCAGCAGGGTGTGGTCAGGGTTAGGGAACACCGCGCGCAGGGTTACCGAACCGGTGGTCTGGTCGACCGACACTTCGGAGAACTCCAGCTTGCCCTCATGGGCATATTGGCTGCCGTCTTCCAGGGTCAGTTTGACCATGGCGGCGTTGTCGCCAGCCTTCTGCAGGCGGCCGCTTTCCAGTTCACGGCGCAGTTGCAGCAGTTCCACGGAACTCTGCGTCACGTCGACGTAGATCGGGTCCAGTTGCTGAATGGTTGCCAGGGCATCGGCCTGGCCGTTGCTGACCAGCGCACCCTCGGTCACCGAGGAGCGACCGATGCGACCGGAAATCGGCGCGTAAACCTTGGTGTAGCGCACGTTGATCCGGGCGGTTTGCAGATTGGCTTCCGACTCCAGGCGGTTGGCCACGGCGGTGTCGTATTCCTGGCGGCTGACGGCCTGTTCGTCCACCAATTGTTTATAGCGATCGGAAATGGACTTGGTTGAGCGCAGGTTTGCTTCGGCGCTTTTGAGGGTCGCTTCGTACATGGCCGGGTCAATCTGATACAGCTGCTGGCCGGCCTTGACGTCGGCACCTTCCTTGAACAGACGCTTGAGGATGATGCCGTTGACTTGCGGACGAACTTCCGCGATGCGGAACGCGCTGGTGCGACCGGGAAGCTCCGACGTCAGGGTGAACGGCTGGGTCTTGAGGGTTACGACGCCGACCTGAGGAGCCGGTGCGGCAGGTGCCGCCTCTTCCTTTTTACATCCGCTGAGCAGCGATGCCAGGGCGATGGCGGTAACCAGAGCGGTAACAGCTGGCTTGAATTGCATGGAAATCCTCGGGTCCAGGCGCGTAAGAGGCGCACAAGAAAGTGGAAGGTGAAAAAGAGCGAGATAAACAATTAGTAGGATGCTAAGAAATATACTTACGTACACGGTTGTTTGTAAACACCCAAATTGCGTACCATCGGTATTTACAAAAGCCTGACAAAAGGCCTGCGCAGGTCGCAGAAGCGTTGTGAAGAACGCCGCCTCACATTTTGTTCAGTTGATCCTTACGCATTGCTTACGCATCCTGATTGAGGTGTTTACTGCCATGGTCCGTCGTACCAAAGAGGAAGCTCTGGAGACTCGCAGCCAGATACTCGAAGCGGCCGAAAAAGCCTTTTTCGAGCGCGGTGTGGCCCGCACGACACTGGCTGACATCGCGACGCTGGCCGGTGTAACGCGCGGTGCCATCTACTGGCATTTCAGCAATAAGGCGGACCTGCTCCAGGCCATGCTCGATACGTTGCACGAGCCGCTCGACGATCTGGCCCGCGCCAGTGAAAGTGAAGAGGAGCTTGACCCCCTGGGTTGTGTTCGCAAGCTGCTGGTGCGGTTGTTCCAACAGGTGGCCCTGGACCCGAAAACCCGACGCATTAATGAGATTTTGTTTCATAAGTGCGAATTCACCGATGAAATGTGCGATTTGCGCCAGCAGCGGCGCCAGGTCAGTCTCGATTGCAACGTGCGTATCGCGTTGTCGTTGCGCAATGCGATGAAGCGTGGCCAGTTGCCGGGCGATCTGGATCCCGAAAGGGCAGCAGTCGCCATTCATGCCTACATCGACGGCATTTTGTACCAGTGGCTACTGGCTCCCGACAGCTTCGCACTGGCGGGTGAGGCCGAGCGCTGGGTGGAGATCGGGCTGGATATGCTGCACCTGAGCCCCAACCTGCGCAAATAAAACAAAATGCTCAATTTCATCGGTTTGTGTCAATAGCTGAACGGCGAGGACCCCGCCGGGCCTTGATCCCGGCAGAGTCATTTATAGACGAACTGCAGACACGTTGATCGCTCGCGAGTCGCTATTGTGCAGGAGGATTATGGCGTGTTGATGTACCGGCGCCATTGAGGCGCCTGTACTTGTCGTGCCGGCCTGTTACCGACCCTCCGGTTTATTCAACAATGAGGCGCACGGAATAGTTGAAAGGGGGTTCGAGCATCTTCTGAAAGATTTCCGAGCGGCAGGTGTATTCACCATTGCCGGTATACGCAGTTTTGCTTTTTCTGTTTGGGCTGTAACTGGATTCCAGGACGCCAAAACCGATGGGGGCTTCAAAGCGGGTTTGCATTTGGCAGCCGAAGTTGAAGGTGCTCATTTGATAGGAGAGAACTAATTCAATCGGTTTGATTTTTCTCAGCGTCGGTTGCCAGCCAGCAGCGGGATAAGTGAATTTCCTGTTATGGGCGAAATAGAATTCGCGGGTTGTTTTGGCGGGGACATCATAAGCGCTCAAGGACATGTCCGGGGGCGTGGGTTGCTCACTTAAAATGTTGGTCATTTCCAAGGCGTGAGAAGTTTTGTTTACCAGCTCCACGGTGATGCCGGTGTTGGCCAGGCTGGTGGCGACGGCTGCCGGTCCCAGTAGCAGAGCGAGGATTAAGTTTTTCATCATGTTCATTGTAATGTGTCTCTCATGTATTACGAGGCGCGCTAAAGCCTGCGTAAGATAATGGTGCGTAATTGAAGTTGCTCGGTTTAGTGTTGTTTTTTACAAGAATTGAAGTTGCTTATTAAGTTTGATAGATGTCGGTTAAATCCATTGGTTGAGTGGGTTGTTGTTCGGGCTTATTATTAGCGCTGTCCGGTGTGTTAATCCATAGTGAGTAAGTGTGGTGTTGTTATTTGATGTTTCGATGTTTGCGGAGTTTGATTGCGTCAGCCGTCAACAGATGTAAAAAAGCCCCGGCTCTTGCGAGTCGGGGCTTTTTGTAAGGCCGGTTTTTTATTTACATCACGGGGTAATCGATGTAACCCACCGGGCCTTTCCCATAGAACGTTTCCGGATGCGGCTCGTTCAGCGGTGCGTCAGCTTTCAAGCGCGCCGGCAGGTCCGGGTTGGCAATGAACGGCACACCAAAGGCAACGGCATCCGCTTTGCCCTCGGCCAGCCAGGCGTTGGCGCTGTCCTTGGTGAAACGTTCGTTGGCAATGTACGGGCCACCGAAAGCTTGCTTGAGCTGCGGGCCGATGCTGTCTTCGCCTTCCTTTTCACGGGAGCAGATAAAGGCGATGCCACGCTTGCCCAATTCGCGGGCCACATAGCTGAAGGTTTCCAGGCGGTTCTCGTCGCCCATGTCATGGGAGTCGGCGCGTGGTGCCAGGTGCACGCCAACCCGGCCGGCGCCCCAGACTTCAATGGCAGCGTCGGTCACTTCCAGCAGCAGGCGGGCACGGTTTTCCAGGGAGCCGCCATAGTTGTCGGTGCGCTGGTTGGTGCTGCTTTGCAGGAACTGGTCGAGCAGGTAGCCGTTGGCGCCATGGATTTCCACGCCGTCGAAACCGGCGGCCTTGGCGTTCTCGGCGCCTACGCGGTAAGCCTCAATGATATCGGCGATCTCCTCGGTTTCCAGCGCGCGTGGCGTCGGGTAGTCGGCCAGCGGACGCACCAGACTTACATGGCCCTTGGGCTGGATGGCGCTGGGCGCCACCGGCAATTCGCCGTTCAGGTAAGACGGATGGGAGATCCGGCCCACGTGCCACAGTTGCAGGAAAATCTTGCCGCCGGCGCCGTGGATGGCCTTGGTCACGTTGCTCCAGCCGCGCACCTGGTCGTTGGACCAGATGCCGGGGGTATCGGGGTAGCCCACGCCCATGGGCGTGACAGAGGTGGCTTCGCTGAGGATCAGGCCAGCGGAGGCACGCTGCACGTAGTACTCGGCCATCAGCGCGTTGGGCACACGGCCGGCGTCGGCACGGCAGCGGGTGAGCGGCGCCATGATGATGCGGTTCTTCAGCTCGATGTCGCCGAGTTTGATTGGATCGAAAATAGTCGTCATCAATTACAACCTCGAAAGTTAAGGGTTAAAAGTCAGTGAGTGGCAGGGGCCAGGTCGGCATTGCCGCCCTGGCGGAAAGTGATCAGGGTGACCAGCAGCGCCAGCACGGCCAGCGCACCGGCGGCCAGGGGCACGCTGGTCAGGCCCAGGCCGTGGTCGATGACACTGCCGCCGACCCAGGCGCCCAAGGCGTTGCCGATGTTGAAGGCGCCGATGTTCAGGGTGGAAACCAGGTTTGGCGCGTCTTTGCCGAAGGTCACCACGTTGACTTGCAGGGCCGGCACGGCGGCGAAGCAGGCGGTGGCCCAGAGGAACAGGGTGATTTCAGTGGGGATCAGCGCGACGCTGGTCCAGCTCAATACGGTGGACACCACAGCCATGGTGGTGAAAACCCCCATCAGCGTGTTCGCCAGGCTCTTGTCCGCCAGCTTGCCGCCGATGATATTGCCCAGAGTCAGGCCCAGGCCGATCAGCACCAGGGTCCAGGTCACGCCGCGGGGCGATACGCCAGTGACTTCTCCCAGCAGCGGGGCGACGTAAGTGAACAGGGTGAACACCGAGGCGGAGAACAGCGCGGTCATGCTCAGGGACAGCCACAGGCCTGCGCCCTTGAGGGCGACGAGTTCCGAGCGCATGTCGAGTTTTTCTTCATCGCGCTTGGCCGGCAGAAAGCGGATCAGGCCGATCAGTGCAATCACGCCGATGACGGTCACGGCCCAGAAGGTCGAGCGCCAGCCGGCTTCCTGACCCAGCGCGGTGCCCAGCGGTACGCCGAGTACGTTGGCCAGGGTCAGGCCGGTGAACATCAGGGCCACGGCCGAGGCGCGCTTGTTGGGTGCCACCAGGCCGGCGGCCACCACCGAACCGATGCCGAAGAACGCGCCATGGCACAGGGCGGTGACGACCCTGGCGAACATCAGCACGTTGTAATCACTGGCGATGGCGCAGAGCAGGTTGCCGACGATGAAGATCCCCATCAGCGCGACCAGGGCGGCCTTGCGCGGCGACCGTGCGGTGGCCAGGGCCATGAACGGTGCCCCGATGGCCACGCCCAGGGCGTAGCCGGTCACCAGCCAGCCGGCGCCGGGAATCGATACACCCAGGTCGGCCGCCACCTCAGGCAACAGGCCCATGATGACGAACTCGGTGGTGCCGATGGCGAAGGCGCTCAGGGCCAGGATGAGAAGTGAGAGGGGCATGGTGGATCCTTGTCGGGTCAGAGCTCTTGGCTCATTTGCTTGAGGAACTGCTGGATCACGTCCTCGTTGCGTTTGAAGAAATGCCATTGACCGACCTTCTGGCTGGTGATTAGCCCCGCCCGTTGCAAC
The DNA here is from genome assembly GCF_901007645.1 of Pseudomonas sp. FG-3G. Lineage (NCBI taxonomy): Bacteria > Pseudomonadati > Pseudomonadota > Gammaproteobacteria > Pseudomonadales > Pseudomonadaceae > Pseudomonas > Pseudomonas sp. FG-3G. The sequence goes on along the minus strand of NZ_CAAKGZ010000026.1, from coordinate 192,983 downwards.
ACCGCCAGATGGGCGGACACCGTGGACTGCGACAGGCCGCAACGCTGGTCGATCTGCCCGGCGCAAATGCCGAATTCGTGGTTGTGCAACTGTTCGGGGAACTGGACCTTGGGGTCTTTGAGCCAGTTGAGGATGTCTCGCCGTACTGGGTGTGCCAGGGCTTTTATTATTTCGTCGAGGTCGAGGGGCATGGTTGGTTGCTCGGAATGAGTAAAACGCTATATCGCGATGGGGCGAACTTTAAATCGTTATTTCGCGATACACCAATATGGATTTGATCTGAAAACCGAATAAATCGCTATATCGGGTTATAACGATATTGGCGCGGCGGTGCTAAGCTTCGCGCCATGAACTATCTCGCACACCTGCACCTCGGCGGCCCCGGCCGGGAACGACTGCTCGGCAGCCTCTACGGCGACTTCGTCAAAGGGCCGTTGCAAGGCCTGTACGATCCGCAGATCGAAGCGGCGATTGCCCTGCATCGACGCATCGACATGTACACCGATCGCCACCCCGTGGTGGATATCGCTTTGTCGCGCTTTTCCACCGTACGGCGGCGCTATGCCGGAATTGTGCTCGACGTGTTTTTTGATCATTGCCTGGCCCGGGACTGGGCGCTGTATGGCGAAGGGCCGTTGATGGATTTCACCTCCCAGGTCTACCGAGTGCTCGCCGCCGAGCCGCAGTTGCCTGGGCGTCTGGCGCAAATCGCGCCTTACATGGCGGCGGATGACTGGCTGGGGTCTTATCGAGAATTCGATGTGCTTGGGCAAGTATTGCGGGGGATTTCCCGACGCCTGTCCCGGCCGGAGGAGCTGGCCGGGGCCATGGAAGAATTGATCAGGCTCTATGAACCGTTGAGCGAAGACTTTCAGCTGTTCTACCCGCAGTTGCAGGATTTTGCGTTGAGCCAGACAACACGGCAGGGGTGATGTTGGAGCCGGTTCTTGCCGTCACTGAAGTTCAAATGTGTGAGCGAGCCTGCTCGCGATGAAGGCCTGGCAGTCAAGAACCAACTGACTGACCGCTATCGCGAGCAGGCTCGCTCCCACAAGGGCTCTGCATAGGGCCGCCGGATCAGGCCGCGATCGCAGGCCGCATCGGCACTTGCTGCTTTTGTGGGATTTCGCCAAACAATGCCTTGTGCACCGCCTGTTGCGCCTGGAAGGCCAGGGCAGCTCGCTCCTGGCCGTGGCAGGCAATCGGTTCCAGCAGATGGATGTGCACCTCGCCCCGGTCATTGGCGAACAGGCGCATCAGGTGCGACAGCAAATCATCATCGCCAACGAACGGCGCCAGCGAGTCCGGTTCACCGTTGCGCAGGTAGCGGATCGCCACCGGTTGCAGCGCCACGTCCGCATCGATGGCCGCCGACAATAAACGACCGTGGAAAGTGCGCAGGGAGCGGCCATCGGTGGTGGTGCCTTCGGGAAACATCAGCAGCGGATGGGCCTGTTCCAGGTGTCGGCTCATTTGCTTGCGGATCAACTGGCTGTCGCCCGAGCCGCGCCGGATAAACAGGCTGCCAGCCTTGGCCGCCAACCATCCGGCCACTGGCCAGGTGCGTACTTCGGCCTTGGACAGGAACGACATTGGCGTGAGCATGCCCAGCAGCGGGATATCGGTCCAGGACACATGGTTGCTGACCCACAGCATGGGCTGTTGCGGCATTTGCCCGTGCACCGTCACGCAGAAGGGCAGGGCATTGCTCAGGCGCGCCATGAAAAAACGCGACCAGCGCTGGCGGCGCACCATGGAGTTGGCCACACCCAACCGTTCGAACAGCCCGAATACGCTGGCCATGCTCAGGCCCAGCGTCACCACCAGCAACACTCGCGCGATTCGCGCGTACACCCGCAACCGACTCATCACACCGCTGCCTTGAAGTGGCGGGCGTAGCGTGGGCAGAGTTCGTCACGCTTGAGCAGGATGAACACGTCGGCCACCTGGAAATCCTCATCCCAGCACGGCTCACCGCAAATCTTCGCGCCCAGGCGCATGTAAGCCTTGAGCAGAGGCGGCATTTCGGCGATGACGTTGGACGGTACGTCCAGGGCCGGCAACGGTTTTTTCGGCACCGCCCGCAGGTGTTCGGTGCACAGATAACGTTCGCGCAGACGCTGCATGATCGCTTGGGCCTGGACGCCGCCGTCCTGCATTGGAATGCTCGCGCATCCCATCAGGTAGCTGTAGCCGCCCTCGTTCAGCACCTCGGCCAGTTCGCCCCACAATACAGCGATGGTGCCGCCGTTGCGGTAGGCCGGGTCGACGCAGGTGCGGCCGATTTCCAGGATCGGGCCCTTGAGATGGACCAGGCCGTGAAGGTTGAACTCTTCTTCACTGTAGAACCGGCCCAGGCTGCTGGCGGCGTGGTGATCGAGCAGGCGTGTCGTCGCCACGAGTCGGCCGGTATTCAGGTCGCGTACGCCGATGTGGGCGCAGTGAACATCATAGTCATCCATGTCCAGACCCATTTCCGCGCCTTTGAGCTTGGCGTTGAATTCGCCGCTGAAGACGTTGAAGCGCAGGGCCTGGGCTTCTTGCAAAGCCTTGGCGCCAATCAGGCGTTCGGCTTGCAGGCGGCGTTCATTGCCAGTGTCGCTGATGCGGGCGATCTGAGTCATAGCGAATCTCCGTGCGGGCTGTTCAGTTGCAGCCGATCGACTTTCTTTATGCAGCCATGTTGTGCAAAGTCAGGCTATGTAGCCCCGGTGTCATCGCCATGAAGCTTTGGTGATGCTTATATGACAGCCCATTGAGGAGCCTCCCATGCCCTGGCAAAACCTGATCGAACGCGGCGAACGGTTGCCCGCCCATCCGGACCTGGCTGAGGGTTATGCGGCCTTGCTGCAACGTCTGGGGCCGGTTACGCCGTTCGAACTGGCCGTCATGGGGGCGCGATTGATGGCAACGCCGGGGTTGGCTTTTCTGGTGGGGTATCAGGCGGCGCTGCGGGTGCTTTGGCCGAGCGCGCCCCAGAGCCTGGGCGCCTTGTGCGCCACGGAGCAGCGCAGCCTGCGCCCGGCGGACATGCAGACTCGCATCACCGACCTGCGATTGAACGGGCGCAAGGATTTCGTTACCGCGGGCGATGCCGCCGAGTGGCTGCTGATTGCCGCCCGCAGCGAAGCACCCGGCGAGCCGCCGCGGTTGAATCTTGCGGTGGTTTATCCCGGAGAGCCGGGCGTGACCCTGGAAAAACTCCCGGCCATCGCCCTGATGCCAGACATCAGCCATGGCCGGGTGCTGCTTGATGGCGCGCTGTGCGAGTTGTTGGCCGGGGACGGTTGGGACGCCTACGTCAAACCGTTCCGCACCTTGGAAGACCTTTATGTGCTCAGTGCCATGGCCGCCTGGCTGTATGGCGTGGGGCAGGAGTGCGCTTGGCCCCAAGCCCTGCAGCTGCGTCTGCTGGGATTGCTGGCCGGTTGCGCTGAAGTGAGCCGTCACAACCCGTCCAGCGCGGCCGGGCATGTGCTGCTGGGTGGGTTGTTCGCCCAGTTCAACGGGCTCGATGAAGAACTGAACGACGCCCTGGCCGCCGGCCCGGCGGTGTGGCGCGAGATGTGGACGCGAGATAAAGCCGTGATGGACATGGCGGCGGGTGCGCGGGCCAAGCGGTTGGCCAAGGCGTTGGGATAACCCTTTGTGGGAGCGAGCCTGCTCGCGATAGCGGAGTGTCAGTTGACATCAATGCTGCTGAGCCAGCGCTATCGCGAGCAGGCTCGCTCCCACAGGGAAATGCCACCCATACCCAAATTGTCATCAAGTCTGAATAGGCTCCGAAGGTTCAATCCTGCGAGCCCCGAGCATGTCCAAAGGCTGGTTCCTGATCCCGCTGCTATTGCTCAACCTGTACGCCCAGGCTGAAGACTGGCCCGGTGAGCAATGGTCAAGCGGCCCGACCCCCACCGGGCCGGCCATCGAAGCCCTGGAGCAATACGCCTTCCCACCCCGCGACGATGCCTCTCGCCAGGGCATCCGTACCGATGCGCTGCTGGTGATCCTGGACGGGCGGCTGGTCTACGAGCGTTATGCCGGGCCCACCCGTGCCGACACTGCGCACCTGACCTGGTCGATCAGCAAAAGCCTGATGGCGACGGTGTTTGGCGTGGCCTATGGGCAAAAGCTGTTCAGTCTGCAGGATCCTGCCGCCAGGTATTACCCGGCGTTGAGCAAGCATCCGGACATGACCTTGGCCGATCTGTTCCATTGGGCCTCGGGGCTGGATTGGCAGGAAGATTACGAATACGCACCGCTCAAGTCCTCGGTGGTGGCGATGCTTTATACCCGTGGGCGTCATGACATGGCGGCGTTCACTGCGCAGCATGAACGCGACAGGCCGCCGGGGCAGGTGTTTCGTTACTCCAGTGGTGACAGCAACCTGCTGGCAGCGGCATTGAAAAATATCGTTGGCCCGGCGCGGTATGCCGATTATCCCTGGACGGCCCTGTTCGAGCCGCTGGGTATCCGCCACGCCACCTGGGAAACCGACGCCGCCGGCACGTTTGTCGGGTCCTCCTACGCCTACCTTACGGCGCGGGACCTGGCGCGTGTGGGGCTGTTGATGCAACGCGAGGGACGCTGGGGCGAGCGGCAACTGATCCCGCAAGCCTGGGTGGCGTTCAATCGCGAGCCCTTCGCCCGCTTCCGGGCCGGCCAGGATGAAGCGGTGCCCGGTGGGCATTGGTGGCTCAACCGCGCGGCCGACCCGGCCATCCACCCGTGGCCCGATGCACCGCCGGATACGTTTGCCGCGCTGGGCCATTGGGGGCAGGCGTTGTACGTGATCCCCAGCGCCCGGTTGGTGATCGTGCGCTACGCTGATGACCGCGACGGCAGCTACCGCCACAACGAGTTGCTCAAGCGAGCCATGGCGGCGTTCGCCGGGACGGTGCAGCCATGAGACGCAGACCGCTGCTCACGCTGATGTCGGTGCTTGTTGTGGCGCTGCTCGGCTGGATCTGGCTCGAGCGGGTGGCGCTGCGGGCCTTCCCCGACATCATCAGCGCCTACACCGCCAAGGAGTATTGCTCGTGTCGCTACGTGATGGAGCAACCGGCTGACTATTGCCGTGGCTATGTAAAGCAGTCGGTGCCCATCAGCGATTTTCTCGAAACGCCTGAAGCGAAACGCATCACCGTCGCCGGGTTGGGACGAAGCAATAGCGCACGATGGCTGGGGGAGCGGCAGGGCTGTCGGTTGGAGCCGTGACCGGACCTGTGTATTCCCATAGAGGATTGAAACAGAAGGTTTGCAAGTGCCCTCGGCCCGGTTAAGGTTCGCCACAGGTTTATCTGCCCTCCGAGTGTGTATGTTCAAGCGGTCTTTTTCTCACGCTGTCGCGACCTTGCTGCTGGCCTGCGCCGCGCTGCCGGTCCAAGCCAATTGGTATCTGGACGGCGAATCGTCGCGGCTGTCGTTTATCAGCAGCAAAAACGGCAACGTTTCCGAGGTCCAGCGTTTCCTGGTGCTTCATGGTCAGGTCCAGCCCAAGGGGATGGTCCGGCTGGAAGTGGAGCTGGAGTCGGTCAACAGTGGCATTCCCCTGCGTGACGAGCGCATGCGCGCCGAGTTGTTCGAGATCAAGCAATTTGCCGACGCCGCCATTACCGCGCAGCTCGACCTGTTACCGATTCAGGACCTGGCCAACGGCGCTCAACTGGAACTGCGTTTGCCGCTGACCGTTGACCTGCACGGCAAGCAACATGTGTATCAGGCCGAACTGCTGGCAACGCGCCTGGATGAACGACGGTTCCAGGTCGTGACCCTGGAGCCGGTGGTGCTCAATGCCGCGGATTTCGGCCTGGCGCCGGGATTGGAGAAGTTGCGCAAACAGGCCGGGCTGTCGGCCATCAGCCTCGCAGTGCCGGTGAATGCGGTGCTGATTTTCACGGCGCGCTGACATGAGCGGCCCGGTATTTCCGTGGCGCGAGGGCAATCGCTTCGAGCTGTTGATCGATGGCCCGCAGTTTTTCCCGCGCATGCTGGTGGAAATCGCCCGCGCCCAGGAACAGGTCGAGCTGGAGCTGTACCTGGTGGAGGCGGGAACTTGCGCCGAGGCGATGGTTCAGGCACTCGTCCAAGCTGCCGAGCGCGGTGTTCGCGTGCGTTGCCTGTTCGATGACTACGGCAGCCTGGCGTTCACCCAGGACCTGCGCCACCGCCTGATCGAGGCGGGCGTGGAGCTGCGTTTTTACAATCGGCTGAGTTGGCGCCGCTGGGTACGGAATTTATATCGGGACCACCGCAAGCTGCTGTTGGTGGACCAGCGCCTGGCGGTGGTTGGCGGCACCGGGGTCACCGATGAGTTCTGGAGCCCGCTGGATGACCGCTGCGAGTGGCACGAGGTCATGGTGGAAATCGTCGGCCCCTTGGTGCTCGACTGGCAGTTGCTGTTTGACCGCCAATGGCTCGCCAACCGCCATCGCCGTGCCTGGAAACCGGCTTCCAACTTCGGCTTGCCGCGCTTGCCCCGGGTTCCGCCGATGGGTGAGGGCATGGGGCGGGTGGCTTATGCCGATGCCCGCCAGAATCGCGACATCCTGCAATCGTTGTCCCGGGCCCTGAACAGCGGCCAGAAGCGGATCTGGATGGCGACCCCGTATTTTTTGCCGACCTGGAACGTGCGTCGCTCCTTGCGCAAGGCTGCCGCCCGGGGCATCGATGTGCGCCTGCTGCTCACCGGCCCGCGCACCGATCACCCGTCCGTGCGCTACGCCGGGCACCGTTATTACCCGCGTCTGCTCAAGGCTGGGGTGAAAATCTTCGAATACCAGCCGTGTTTCCTGCACCTGAAGATGGTGCTGGTGGACGACTGGGTCAGCATCGGCTCCTGTAATTTCGATCACTGGAACCTGCGCTTCAATCTGGAAGCCAACCTCGAAGCCCTCGACTCCGCACTCAGCACGGCAGTGGCGGCGAGTTTCGAGCGTGACTTCGCCCAGAGCCTGGAGGTCAGTCTCGACGCCTGGAAGCGCCGGCCACTGTGGAAACGGGTCAAGCAACGGGTGTGGGGATTGGTGGATCGGTTGGTGGTGAATGTGCTGGGGCGGCGGGGTTAAGGTTCAGCAAAAACAATGTGGGGGCGAGCCTGCTCGCGATGGCGGCCTGACAGTCAATGATGCGGTGACTGGTAGGCCCTCATCGCGAGCAGGCTCGCTCCCACGGTTATTTGCGCTGTTGATGAATCAGAGCAACTCGAAACTCTGTTGTTTCACATCCTGGGAATCCAGGCCGATCTGGACGTTGAACTTGCCCGGTTCAGCGGCGTATTTGAGCTGGGCGTTGTAGAACTTCAAGTCGTCTTCGGTGATGGTGAAGTGAATGACTTTCTTCTCGCCAGCCTTGAGCATCACCTTGCGGAAGTTCTTCAGCTCCTTCACTGGGCGGATGATCGAGCCGGTCACGTCCTGGATGTAGAGCTGCACCACGGTTTCGCCGTCACGCTCGCCGGTGTTTTCCAGGGTCACGCTGGCATCGAGCTTGCCGGTCTTGTTCAGCGTGGTGGACGACAGGGCCATGTCCGTCAGGCTGAATTCGGTGTAGCTCAGGCCGTAGCCGAACGGGTAGAGCGGGCCAGTGGTGTCATCGAAGTATTGCGAGGTGTAGTTGCCCGGCTTGCCCGGCGTGAACGGTCGACCAATGCTCAGATGGTTGTAGTAGGTCGGAATCTGTCCTACCGAGCGCGGGAAGGAGATCGGCAGTTTGCCCGACGGGTTGTAGTCGCCGAACAACACGTCGGCGATGGCGTTGCCGCCTTCGGTGCCGCTGAACCAGGTTTCCAGGATCGCATCGGCCTGTTGCTTTTCATCCACCAGCGCCAGCGGGCGGCCGTTCATCAGCACCAGCACCAGTGGTTTACCGGTAGCCTTCAGGGCCTTGATCAACTCGCGCTGGCTGGCGGGGATGCTCAGTTCCGTGCGGCTCGAGGATTCGTGGGACATACCGCGCGACTCACCCACGGCGGCCACCACCACATCGGCATCCTTGGCGGCTTTTACCGCTTCGTCGATCAACACCTGGGCCGGGCGCGGGTCATCCACCACTTCCGGGGCGTCGAAGTTGAGGAAGTTCAGGTAGTCGAGCACCTTCTTGTCGCCGGTGATGTTGGCGCCACGGGCGTAGATCAGTTTCGATTCTGCGCCCAGTGCGCGGGTCATGCCGTCGAACAAGGTCACCGATTGCGCAGGGCGCCCGGCAGCGGCCCAACTGCCCATCATGTCGATCGGAGCCTTGGCGAGCGGTCCGACCAGGGCGATTTTTGCGTTTTTGTTCAGGGGCAGGGTCTGGTTGCGGTTTTCCAGCAGGACCAGGCTGCGGCGGGCCACGTCACGGGCATCGTCGCGGTGCAGGCGGCTTTCAGCGTAGGTGTCGGCCGGGTCGTCCTCGGCCTTGCCGATGCGCAGGTACGGATCCTTGAACAGGCCCATGTCGTATTTGGCGGCGAGGACTTCGCGCACCGCATTGTCGATGTCGCTCTGCTCGATTTCACCGGCCTTGAGCAGTCCAGGCAGCTCCTTGCCGTACAGCGAGTCGTTCATGCTCATGTCGATGCCGGCCTTGATCGCCAGCTTCGCCGCTTCGCGACCGTCCCGGGCCACGCCATGCTTGATCAGTTCGAAGATGGCGCCGTGGTCACTCACCGCCAGGCCCTTGAACCCCCATTCCTTGCGCAACAGATCGTGCATCAGCCAGGTGTTGGCGGTGGCGGGCACGCCGTTGATGGAGTTCAGCGCGACCATCACCCCGCCGGCACCCGCATCGATGGCGGCTCGGTAGGGTGGCAGGTAGTCCTGGTACATTTTCACCGGGCTCATGTCCACGATGTTGTAGTCCCGGCCACCTTCCACTGCGCCGTACAGGGCGAAGTGCTTGACGCTGGCCATGATGCTGTCGGCCGCGTTGGCGCCACTGCCCTGGAACGCTTTGACCATCACCCCGGCGATGCGCGACACCAGGTAAGTGTCCTCGCCAAAGCCCTCGGAGGTCCTGCCCCAGCGGGGGTCGCGGGAAATATCCACCATCGGCGCGAAGGTGATGTCCAGGCTGTCGGCCGCCGCTTCCTGGGCTGCGACGCGGCCGGAGCGGTAGATGGCGTCCATGTCCCAGCTGGAGGCCAGGGCCAGGGGGATCGGGAAAATCGTGCGATGGCCGTGGATCACGTCATAGGCGAAGAACATCGGGATCTTCAGCCGGCTGCGCATGGCCGCGTCCTGCATCGGGCGGTTTTCATCCCGGGTGATGGAGTTGAACGTACCGCCGATGTTGCCGGCGGCGATTTCCTTGCGAATCATCTCCCGAGGCATCTCGGGGCCGATGCTGATCAGGCGCAACTGGCCGATCTTTTCCTCGAGGGTCATCTGCTTCATCAGGTTGCTGATGAAGGCATTCTTGTTCTCTATCGGGGTTGGCAGGTTGTCGGCTAATACGGATTGACTGGCCAGTGTGACGAACAGGCCCAGCAAACACAGCTTCTTCATGAATGGTTTCTCGCAAGCCTAAGGGCGGTAATCAGGACTCGCCGGTCAGCAAAATGTGAGGAGCGGCTATTGTTGTTCGAGTATTGTCTGAATAAGAGCAGCACTGTTTTCGAACGCACGCGGATGAACTTAGTTTCGCACCGGGCATCTTTTAGCCCATCGACCCGATTCAATCCCGTGGCGGCGGCAGATTATGCCCCAGACGCTGGTGAGATAGGTGGCTGTGTTTTCTTCAATGGACTGTATAGGGGAGTTTCAACCGATGAATCTACGACTCGATCACCTTCGCCACCTGCCAATACTGGCGCTGATGCTGTTCACCACGCTGCTGGCCGGTTGCGGCATCAACAATATTCCAACCCTGGACGAACAGGCCAAGGCCGCCTGGGGACAGGTGCAGAACCAGTACCAGCGCCGAGCCGACCTGATCCCCAACCTGGTGGAAACCGTCAAGGGCTATGCGCAGCACGAACAGGAAACCCTGACGGCGGTGGTCGAGGCGCGGGCCAAGGCCACGTCCATCCAGGTCGATGCCGGTACCCTGGACAACCCGGAAAAACTCAAGCAGTTCCAACAGGCCCAGGACCAGTTGAGTGGTGCGTTGAGCCGGCTGATGGTGGTGGTCGAGCGTTATCCGGACCTCAAGGCCAACCAGAACTTCCTGGCCTTGCAATCACAACTCGAAGGCACCGAGAACCGCATCGCCGTGGCTCGTCGCGACTTCATCCTGGCGGTGCAGAAATACAACACCGAAATCCGCACCTTCCCCGGTCGTTTGTGGCACAGCGTGCTGTACAGCGATCTGCCGATCCGCGAAACCTTCGAAGCCACCAGCCCCAACGCCGAAAAAGCCCCTGAGGTGAAGTTTTGATGGAGCAGCTGCAAGCTTCAAGCTACAAGCCTCAAGCACAGTCAATACGCACTGCTTTTGCTTATAGCTTGAAGCTTGCAGCTTGCAGCTGCGCCTTGCTGCTCTGCATGTTTGCCATCACGGCCCAGGCCGAGTTGAGTTTTCCGGCACTGACCGGGCGGGTGGTGGACACTGCCCAGATGCTGGAACCCTCGGTGCGCACGCAACTGGATGCACAGCTCAAGGCCCATGAACAGGCCACCGGTGAACAGGTGGTCGTGGTCACGCTGGCGGACCTGCAAGGCAGCAGCATCGAAGACTTCGGTTATCAACTGGGGCGTCACTGGGGCATTGGGCAGAAGGATAAAAACAACGGCGCGCTACTGATCGTGGCCCGGGATGACCGTAAACTGCGGATCGAAGTGGGCTATGGTCTGGAAGACCGCCTGACTGACGCCCAGAGTTCGGTGATTATCAATCAGGTGATCACTCCGGCGTTCAAGGCCGGCAATTTCAACAAAGGTATCAGCGACGGCGTAGCGGCGATGCTGATGGTGCTGGGCGGCAATGCGCTGGATGAGCCGGCTGCGGTGTACGGTGCCGACGGCCAGGAGGAGGGCGATTTCGTCGGGCGCCATCCGGGGCTGTTCGTGTTGTTGGTGCTGCTGTTCATCGTAACGGTGTTCGTGTGCCAGATGCTCGGTATCCTGCCGGCCGGACGCGGTGGTTCCGGGGGCGGCTATGGCGGTGGCGGCGGTTTTGGCGGCGGCGGTGGCGGCGGCTTCAGTGGTGGTGGGGGCAGTTTCGGGGGCGGCGGTTCGTCGGGCGGCTGGTGACAATAATAATGAGTGGGCACTTTTAACCATGGCATTACTGACTGAACACGAACAACGCAAGGTCGCCGAGGCCATTGCCCGGGTGGAGCGCGATACCGACGCCGAGCTGGTCACCGTGCTTGCTGCCCGCGCCGACGACTACGCCTACATCCCGCTGCTGTGGGCCAGCCTGCTGGCCTTGGTGGTGCCCGGCATGGTGCATTACCTCACGGGCTGGCTGAACATGCACAGTCTGCTGCTGGTGCAGTGGGTCCTGTTTATCGTGCTGTGCCTGGGGTTTCGCATTCCTGCAATCACCACTCACCTGATCCCCCGTTCCGTGCGCCACTGGCGCGCCTCCAATCTGGCGCGCCGGCAGTTTCTCGAGCAGAACCTGCACCACACCGTCGGCGGCACAGGAATGTTGATTTTCGTTTGCGAGGCCGAGCGGTATGTGGAAATCCTGGTGGACGAAGGCATTTCCAAGCGTCTCGACAACACGCGCTGGGAGGCCATTGTCGCCACCTTCACCCAGCAGGTCCGCCAAGGACAGACGTTGCAGGGCTTCGTCACCTGCATCGAGGCCTGCGGCGAATTGCTCAAGGAGCATGTACCCGTGACTCACGCGCGCAATGAATTGCCGAATCGGTTGGTGGTGCTGGGCTGAAAAATTTTTGCCAGCACACGCCTGTGGGAGCAAAGCCTTGCTTCCACAGAGGCTACTGCTCGCCACACGAACTTTTCCGTGCCCTCACTGCCCATCCCTCCTAAAATACCCGCCATTCCCGATCCGCCCGCCCCGAGGCCGCTTTTTCCATGTCTGTCACCGCTACCCCCGCCCGTCCTGCGCCGGATCACCACGCCCAGTTCATCGAGCTGCTGCAAAGCAGCCTTGAGCAGAACGCCTTCATCAAACTGGTGCTGGCCAAGTACGTCGGTGACGAAGCGGACCTGCAACGGCTGATCATCAAGCAGTTGACGGTCAAGGATCAGCCCTGCCTGTCCTTCGTTTACCGCTACAAAACCCGCGACATCACCAAGAATTTCCCGCTGGCCGAAGGCGTGGCGACCATCGCCGCGTTGTTGCCGGTGTCGTTCAAGAACGCGCATCTGCTGGCTGTCACCGACGAAGCGCAGCTGGAATACAGCAAAAAGGGCAAAAGCTCGCTGTTCAAGAGCAAGCCCCAGCAGCTGCGAGAAGTGCCATCGGCCGAGCACAATCGCGAGAAAAACCGCTTCCTCGACCTGAACCGCCCGTTCCTGGCGGATTTGGGCGTGACCAACCAAAAGCACGAGCTGATCCCGGCGATGTCACGCAAGTGGAAGCAGATCAACAAGTTCATCGAAGTCTTCAGCCATGCGCTGACATCTTCGCCGCTGGCCCTGGATCAGCCGGTGCGGGTGTCGGACTTTGGCTCGGGCAAGGGTTATCTGACGTTCGCCATCCATGACTACCTGCGCAACACCTTGCAGGCTGAAGGGATCGTGACCGGCGTCGAACTGCGAGAGGACATGGTCAAGCTGTGCAACGAAGCTGCCGCGCGGCTGGAGCACCCGGGCCTGAGCTTCCAGCACGGCGATGTGCGCAGCGTGGCGCCGGCCGCGGTGGATGTGATGATTGCCTTGCATGCCTGTGATATCGCCACCGATTACGCGATCCACATGGGCATTCGCTCGGGCGCTTCGATCATCATGTGCTCGCCGTGCTGCCACAAGCAGATCCGCTTACAAATCCAGAGTCCGGCGTTGCTCAAGCCGATGCTGCAATATGGCCTGCACCTGGGCCAGCAGGCAGAAATGGTCACTGACAGTCTGCGGGCGCTGTTTCTGGAGGCATGCGGCTACGAAACCAAGGTGTTCGAGTTCATTTCCCTGGACCACACCAACAAGAACAAGATGATCCTGGCGGTCAAACGCGCCGAACCGGTGGACCCGGCAGAGCTGCTGGCGAAGATCCAGGAACTCAAGGCGTTCTACCACATCACCGAGCACTGCCTCGAAACCCTGCTGCGCGCTGACGGTTACCTCGCCTGAGTGACTGACACATTACCCTGTGGGAGCGAGCCTGCTCGCGATTGAACGATGACGCGGTGCACCTGAAAAACCGCGTCGCCTGAATCGCGAGCAGGCTCGCTCCCACACGTTGCATTCAGCATCCAGCGATGTGCAGCCCGTCAGGTAATCGCCGCTTATTCCTCATCTACCGACGTACCGGTCTACCTTTAATGCGTTCATCCCCTACGCATTTTTCAAGGAGTCCACCCCATGGCCGCAAAGAAAATCCTCATGCTGGTCGGCGATTACGTCGAAGACTATGAAGTCATGGTGCCATTCCAGGCCTTGCAGATGATCGGCCACACCGTTCATGCCGTGTGCCCGGACAAAAGCGCCGGGCAGACCGTGCGCACGGCGATCCACGACTTCGAGGGCGACCAGACCTACAGCGAAAAACCGGGGCATCTGTTCGCACTGAATCATGATTTCGTCGGTGTCGAGGCCGCTGATTACGATGCGTTGCTGGTGCCGGGCGGACGTGCGCCGGAATATCTGCGCCTGAATGAGAAAGTCCTGCAACTGGTGCGTGAATTTGACCAGGCGGGCAAGCCGATTGCAGCGGTATGCCACGGTGCGCAATTGCTGGCAGCGGCGGGTATCCTGGAAGGGCGCGAATGCAGCGCCTATCCCGCCTGTGCCCCGGAGGTGCGTCTGGCGGGAGGGACCTTTATCGAGTGCGCGGTCACCGAAGGCCACGTTCAAGGCAATCTGGCGACCGCGCCCGCCTGGCCGGCACATCCGAACTGGCTGGCGGGGTTCCTGACGTTGCTGGGCACGGCCATCACCTTGTAAGGCACTGGCAGAACAAGCGCAGCGGGTCTTTACTCTTGGGGATGCCTCAACCGCCCAGGAGAAAGAACATGTCCGGATGGTACGAAGTCAGCAAAAGCAGCAACGGCCAGTTTAAGTTTGTGCTCAAGGCGGCGAACGCCGAAACGATTTTGACCAGCGAGCTGTACACGACCCGCAGCGGTGCCGACGGTGGCATCGCTTCGGTGCAGAAGAACAGCCCACTGGCTGAACGTTATGAACTCAAGAGCACCAAGGACGGCCATCCTTACTTCAACCTCAAGGCTGGCAATCACGAAGTGATCGGCAGCAGCGAAAGCTATTCCTCTGACGCCGCCCGGGACAAGGGCATTGCCAGCGTCATGGCCAACGGACCGACGACGGTGATCAAGGACAAGACGCTGGCGGCGCTTTGACAGGACGCCAAAAGCCGAGGGGCAATGTGGGAGCAAGCTTTGCTCCCACCGATAAATCCCTTCCCCACAAGCTACGGGGCCGTGCCTGCCCTGGCTCTAAACCTCCACCGGCACCGACAGTTTCGGGTTGCCCAGCGGATGCGTCTTGGCATCGAAGAACCGCAGTTCAACCGCCAACCCCTGGAACACCTTGGCGTAATGGCGCTTCTGGTGCTGAATGAACGCCTGGCTGCGGGGGTAGATCGAGATTGCCACGGTTTTCGGCGCGGCCTGGCGCAGGGCATGGACGATGTGACTGTCCTGTTCGCCCAAGGCATGGCCGAACAGGCACAGGTTGTCGCCGTGGTGCAGCAACTGGTCGTAGCAGAACGATAGGTAATCAGAGCTGCGAATGGTCTTGAGCTTGTCCTGGCTCGGGCCTTCATTGACGAACAGCGGCACGTCGTCAAGGGTCTTGATCGTATTGTTGATGGCGAAACTGCCCAACAGCGTGCCTTCGGTGGCGGTCAGCTTGCGTGCCGTGCCGTCCTGGTTGCGTACCAGGTGCAGGCCACCGTGCAGGTACAGCAGACGTGGTTTGTCCGTGTCTGCCTGGCTCAGATCAAAGCTGTGATCGTTGCCCAGGAACAGGTCGGTGACAGTCTCGGGCGCATGCTGGATCGCCCAGTAGTTGAGCAGATCGTAGTTGGTGGTGAACACCGTGCGATAGCGGCCCAGCTCCTGATTAAGCGTCGCCAGGGTCGAGGGTTCGACCAGTCGCCACGGGATATGCACCGCGTGCACGGTGTTGATCAGTGCTTCCTTGATTGCGTAGTAGCGGTTGCGCGGTGCAGCGGAACTGACGGCCAGAGCCTTGTTGACCCGGCTGGTGGTTTTCAGCGCGCCGAGTACCTGTTCGAAACTGCGTGTCTGCATCGCGTCGAACACACTCATTTCCGACGGGCTCAAGGGTTTTTCTTCGACTGTGCGAGCGTTTTCGAACAGCGAGTCGTAGCCGAAATCGTCCCAAACGGCGCGGCTGGCGCCGTTACCCAGCAGCAAGCCGCTGAAAGCGGTGCTGGCGCGCAAGGCATCCCAGTCTTCGAGCTGGGCGTCGTATTGCTGGAAGTCGGTCATTGCGAAAGTTATCTCAAAACGTGGTTAAGGCAGGGCGCGACTTTATCACGACCCAGTCTTGAGCCAGATCAAGATGCGCTGTGACCAGTCGGTCATTCTGGTAGCCCTGCCAATCCCGGCCTCTTCCAGGAGCATCTCCCATGAGCAGCACCTTTTTCATTCCCGCCGTGAACGTCATGGGGCTGGGTTGCCTCGACGAGGCCATGACCGCCATCCGTAACTACGGCTTTCGCAAGGCCCTGATCGTCACTGACACAGGGTTGGCCAAGGCCGGCGTCGCCAGCAAGGTGGCCGACCTGCTGGCGCAACAGGACATCGACTCGGTGATTTTCGACGGTGCCAAGCCCAATCCCAGCATCGCCAATGTCGAGCGCGGGCTGGGGTTGCTGAAGGAGAGCCAATGCGATTTCGTGGTGTCGCTGGGTGGTGGCTCGCCCCACGATTGCGCCAAGGGCATCGCCTTGTGTGCCACCAACGGCGGGGAAATTCGTGACTACGAGGGCGTTGATCGCTCGAGTAAACCGCAGTTGCCGCTGATCGCCATCAACACCACGGCAGGTACTGCCAGCGAGATGACCCGTTTTTGCATCATCACCGACGAGACCCGCCACGTAAAAATGGCGATTGTCGACCGCAACGTGACGCCGCTCATGTCGGTGAACGATCCGGCGTTGATGGTGGCGATGCCCAAGGGGCTGACGGCCGCCACCGGCATGGATGCGTTGACCCATGCTATCGAAGCTTACGTATCCACTGCCGCCAATCCGATCACCGATGCCTGCGCGCTGAAAGCGGTCACGTTGATCAGCAACAATCTGCGTCAGGCCGTGCGCGACGGCAACGATCTGACGGCGCGGGAGAACATGGCCTACGCGCAGTTTCTCGCGGGGATGGCGTTCAATAATGCTTCGCTGGGTTTTGTGCATGCGATGGCCCATCAACTGGGCGGTTTTTATGACTTGCCCCATGGCGTGTGTAATGCCGTGCTGTTGCCCCATGTGCAGAGTTTCAACGCCTCGGTATGTGCCGCTCGGCTGACCGACGTGGCCCATGCCATGGGCGCCGATACGCGCGGACTCAGCCCGGAGGAGGGCGCGCGGGTGGCCATTGAGGCGATCCGCAGCCTGGCCCGGGACGTGGACATTCCGGCCGGCCTGCGTGAGTTGGGCGTACGTCTCAACGACGTGCCGGTACTGGCCACCAACGCATTGAAAGATGCTTGTGGCCTGACCAATCCACGGGCAGGGGATCAACGGCAGATCGAGGAGATTTTCCGCAGCGCCTTTTAGGCGACCCGTGGCGGCATGAACCGCACGCACAGCATCGCTGCCACTGCCAGCAGCGTGCACAATGCCGCTAGCGGCCAGGCCTGTTGACTCAACAACAGGCTGGCCATGGCGCCGATCGCCGATGCCATCAGTTGATGCAGGAAACCGCTTAACGCCATGGCATAAGCACCGGCCACCGGTGAACCCTCGTTGGCCAGGGACAGGCTGATGGGGTAATTCAACGATTGGCCGAACACCGCGAAGCAGTACGGCAACCAGAACAGCAGCGCAACACTGCTCAGCGCGACGCTCCCCAGCAGCATGGTTGCGCTGCCACCCAGCACCAGCGCAATGCCCCAGCTCATCAGCCGTCGCTGACCGGTGCGCAGCACAAAGGCGTTTACCGCCAGCGCGCCGAACAGGTACGCCGCACTGATCGGCCAGCCCAGCAGGCCGTACTCAATCGCTGACCAATGAAAGCTTTCCTGCAGGATCAGTGGCGCGGCGGTGTTGAACGCGACGATCACGCCGTAACCCAGGCCACCAGCCAATGCCGGCAGTAAAAAACCTCGGTATCGGAGAATTCTGCCGTAGACGCGCCACGCTGATTGCCCGTGGCTGCTTTCTGTCAGCACTGGGAAACCGACCCGGGACACTGCCACCGCCATGGCCAGGCTGACCGCACCCAACCCGTAGAAGATCGCTTCCCAGCCGAAGGCAACCTGGATCAAGGAGCCCAGATACTGGCCAATGCCAAGGGCAATCACGAAGGCTATCGAGATCCATGACAGGGCCTTGGCCAGCAGATCGCCGCTGAAACTGTCACGGATCAATACCCTGGCCATCACCGAGATACCGCTGGCGCCGATGCCCTGAATCAACCTGAGCGTCAGGAACGCCTCGACTGTCGTACCCAGCGGTAACGCCAGGTTACTCAGGCCGTACAACCCCAATGCCGCCAGCAACACCGGTTTGCGTCCCAGACGCTGGCTCACGCTGCCCCACAGCAACATTGGCAGCGCCATGCCGATCAGGTAAACCGACAAGCCCCAGGAAACCTGGGACGCATCGGCCCCCAGATCCCGAGCAATGTCGGGCAGGGCCGGCAAGTAGATGCTCATGCCCAGTTGTGCCAGGAAGACGGTGGTGCAGGTGATGATCAGGGTCGTACGGTTCTTCATCAAGGCGCTCGTTCAAGGACGGATGTCACGCCCGTGTGCCAGCAGCAGATCGGTGATCCGTTCGCAGAACGAGCGAATCACGTTCGTCTCCATGTCGGCGCGCAGGGTGATGCGGATTGCGGCCTTGTTTTGCGGCACTACGGGGAAAAAGACCGCTGAAGTGAAATACCCCAGGTCGGCCAATTCGACCGCCAGGCTGTTGGCCAGGGCTGCTTCACCGCATGTCACCAGGCGGATCGCCATGGCATTGCCGAGTTGTTCGGTGCGGATGAGGCTGTCGAAGAGGCGGATATTAGCCTGCAAACGCTCCTGCAAGGCGCTGAATTCTCGACTGCGGTGCAGGCGGATCGAGGCAATGCCGGCGCCAATGGCCGCCGCGTTCAGGCTCTGGGACCAATTGCTCGGCCCGCCGTAGCGCTGCACCAGTGTTTTTTGCCGTTCACTGCCAAACATCGCCAGGCCGCCACTGGCCCCGAATGATTTGGCCAGCGAGGCGACAATCAGCGTGCGCTCGTCCACGGCGTGGAAGCGTGACCGGACCAGGCCCGCTCCGCATTGCCCTACGGCGGACAGCGCGTGGGAGTCATCCAGATAGAGAAACAGGCCATAGCGCTGTTTGAGGTACAGCAGGCTGTCCATATCCGTCACCCCGCCCATGCTGTAGGCCCCATCGGCCACATACGCCACGTTGCGCTGTCGTTTGCACACGTCCTCGAGAAAGTCCATGTCGTTGTGGGGCCCGGTGATGACTTGGGTTTCATCGGCGCAGGCAGCCTTGACGTGGTTCATCGAGTAATGGGCATGTTTGTCAAACACCATGACTGGCGGCCGATTGTCGGTGAGCACGCCGCTGGCCAGCAACGGCAGGATCCCGGCGCTCGCTGCGCTGCATGACAGGGCGCTGAGACAACTGGCGCCAAACAACTCCGACAATTGGGTTTCGTATCGGTCCAGGATCGCCAGTTTGCAGCGGTTTTTCGAGTTGGCGACGCGCAAGGTCCCGGTTTCCCACAGGGCCGTCATGGCCCCGTCCAGCAACGCCGGATGGTGATCCAGGCCCAGATAGGACGTGGTACAGAAGTGGTGAAAGGTTCGGCCGTACTGGTCGACCAGGACATTGGGTGTCTTGACCTCGACATTCAGCCCTGAGATTTTTCCGACTTCGGCGCTCTGCCAGTCCTGGTCCGCCAGGGAAATGACCTTACGGTAGTTGGTGTAGCGATGGGTTGGCTGTGCAGTCTGGTTCATGGTGCGCTTACATTCCTTGGTTGAGTGGTGCTGTCCGTGGGTGGTTTCGATATCTGTGTGTTTCCAGACTTTACAGATCGTTATGCAGGGCTTTGAATCGGCCGTTTCCGGCGTGTTTGAGTGTTACCGGAGACTTCTGTGTAGGATCTTGCCTAAGGGGCTGGGCGGGGAATCCATTTACGCTGTCGGAGCTGGGCAACGCGATGCTTTCACCCTTGAGCCTGCTGCACTTGACCCATCCGTTTCTTTTCCAAAGGTTGCTTGTCGATGCTCTCAGGCTTCAATCATCTGACACTTGCCGTCACCGAGCTGGACCCCAGTGTGGTTTTTTATAGCGAGCTATTGCAGCTTCGTCTTGAGGCCAGGTGGGACAAAGGGGCCTATTTGTCGCTGCCCGGACTATGGCTGTGCCTGTCTGTTGACCCGTTGCGCAAAAAGGGGGCTGCGGCGGACTACACCCATTACGCATTCAGTATCCGTGCCGAGGACTTCCCGGTGCTGGTGGCGCGGCTCAATGCGGCCCAGGTGGTGACGTGGCGCGACAACCGCAGCGAAGGGGACTCGTTTTACTTTCTCGACCCGGACGGGCACAAACTCGAAATCCATGTGGGAGATCTGACGTCCCGCCTGCAGGCCTGTCGACAGGCGCCTTACGCCTCCATGGAGTTTTTTACGGCTCCCTGATTCTTCGCCTCGCCTGTGCAGCCGTGCCGAGCTGCTGCATGGGTCGATATTGCCATTGCTGATAACAATCAGTTTTTTGGGCGGCCCGTTGGCCTACGCTATCCTCATGGGTATTGTTGGCGCGAATCGGTTGTTGGCCAGCAAGGCGCAGGGCTGATGTGCCGGCTGCGCAGGCAAGGCTTTTTTCAACGATGCATTATCGGAAGACCACCAGCCCCATGGACACTCGCAATCGTGCGCCGCTGGCCAGTTACATGGATCTTTTGCTGGACGCCGTGTGTGCCGTCGACGGCCAGGGGCGTTTCGTGTTTGTCAGCGCCGCTTGTGAACGCATTTTTGGTTACACCCCGCAGGAGCTGATCGGCCAGCCGATGATCGACCTGGTGCATCCTGCCGACCGCCAGCGGACTCTTGATGCGGCGCGGGAGATCATGGACGGCGAACCCAAGCTCAATTTCGAGAACCGCTACCTGCACAAGGACGGTCGGGTGGTGCATATCTTGTGGTCGGCGCGCTGGTCGCCGGCGGACCAGTTGCGGATCGCCGTGGCCCGGGATATCACCGAGCGCAAGCAGGCCGAGTCTCGGCAGGCGGCGTTGTATGCGATCTCCGAGGCCGCCCACGCGGCTGCGGACCTGCTGGCGTTGTTCAAGCGCATCCACCTGATCATTGGCGAGTGGCTGCCGGCGCTGAATTTTTCGGTGGCGCTGTATGACGAGCAGTGCGAGCAGTTGAACTTTGCCTATCACGTCGATGACCTGGAACGACAGCCCGATGGGCCGAGCTCGGTCACCAAGCGCCTGTGCGCCGAAGTGATTCGCAGCGGCCAACCAATCCTGCTGACGCCCGGTTGCAGTCAGTTGCCATCGGGGTTTTGCGACCTTGTGGCGCAACCGAACGCTCCCTGCTGGCTGGGTGTACCGCTGATCTCGCAAAACGGCACGATCGGTGCGTTGATCGTCAAGAGCACACAAGACAACCAGCGCTACACCGAGCAAGACAAGGAGTTGCTGCAATACGTCTGTGCGCAGCTCACCATCGCCATCGAGCGCCAGCAATTGCACGCCCGGTTGCAGCGCATGGCTCAGTACGATCAGTTGACCCAGGTGCCAAACCGCGAATTGCTGCGCGAACGCTTCAAGGCCGCACTGGCCACCGCCCGGACGGCGTCTGGGCGCATGGCGCTGCTGTATATCGACCTGGATCGCTTCAAGCAGATCAACGATACCTACGGCCACGCGGTGGGCGACATGTTGTTACAGGCAGTGGCCAGCCGGCTCCAGGGCTGTGTGCGCGACACCGATACGGTGGCGCGCATTGGCGGCGATGAGTTCGTTGTCCTGCTCCATAGTGTCCAGGCCTTGGAAGATGCCCACCATGTGCAGGAAAAGATCCGTCATGCACTGACCCAGCCGCTGCGCCTGGACGGGCATTGCCTGAGTATCGAGCCGAGCATCGGGGTGGCCTGTTTCCCCGAGCATGGCCTGGAAGATGTCGCACTGTTCCGCCACGCCGATGAGGCGATGTACGCCGCTAAACGCCAGAATCACAAGGCGTTCGATATTTGACCATGGGCCACCGTTCGTCGTGGCGCCCAACGATTTTTCAAACCTTTCAGTTCGCGACCCTTTCGAATATCAGGTGGGGCCCGCTCGCCGGAAACATTGCCCTGGATCGAACGAAGGCGTCTGGATCGGGTCGCACATGTGGGAGAACTACCCACTTCATCGTCGTCGAGAGGCACCCGTTGAAGCCGGTATCGGCCGTATTCGGGACAGACGTTTGTCCACATCGTTACAGGTGGTTCTGATTCAGCGGCGAGAAATCTGCCGCAACTTTTTAGAGGAGGGCGTGACCATGAGCCGGATGGCCACCTTTTTACGTAGCACCAGTCTCGTCGTGCTGATGGGCCTGGGGGTTAACAGTGCCTGGGCACAATCGCCTGCCGAGTTTATCAACGATGCTTCGGCCAAAGGCATGGCCGACATCGAGGCCAGCCGCATGGCCCACGGCAAGGCCGAGTCCAGGGAAGTCAAGGATTACACCATCATGGTGATCAACGACCGCACCACCGCCAACCAGCATCTGGCCAAGATTGCGAAGAAACTCGACCTGCCTGTCGCGCCACGGGAAGAAGTGGCAGACAAGGCCAAGACGCTGATGCCGCAAGTGCCGGAAGGCGAGTCGTTCGAGGCTGCCTATGCCGCCAGCCAGGTCAAGGCTACCGAGGAAGCCATTGCGCAGATCCAGGAACAGGCCAAGACCACGGAAGTGCCGGAAATCAAGGCGTTCGCCGACGAAACCCTGCCTAAGTTGCAGACCCACCTCGAAATGGCCCGGGCGCTCCAGGCCAGTCGCTGATTCGCCGCACGTTTAACATTCAGGGCCAGGGCGCTTGCGTCCCGGCTCATCTTGCCCGCCGAAAAGGAGAAGCTCGATGTCCACAAGCCGAGAACCCAACCAATACGCGATGCAGAACCCGTTGACCCAGTATCCCCGTCCCCCTTTCCCCGACCAGCCGCAGTCGCCACCGGGTATCGATCAGGACATGGTGCCCAAGCCCGATCACGGTGAAAAAAGTTACCAGGGTTTCGGGCGCCTCGAAGGGCGTAAGGCCTTGGTGACCGGTGGCGACTCGGGCATCGGTCGCGCCGCCGCCATTGCCTACGCCCGGGAAGGCGCTGATGTAGCGATCAACTATCTGCCCAGCGAAGAGCGGGATGCACGGCAAGTCATCGAGCTGATCGAGGCCGAGGGTCGCAAGGCGATTGCAATCCCGGGCGATCTGAAGGATGAGCAATTCTGCGTCCAACTGGTGAAAAGCGCCCATGAGCAACTGGGTGGCCTGGATATCCTGGTGAATGTTGCGGGTAAACAGGAAGCACAGAAAGACATTGCCGATATCACCACCGCGCAATTCGATGACACCATGAAAACCAACATCTATGCGATGTTCTGGATCTGCAAGGCCGCAGTACCGCTGATGCCGGCGGGGGCGACGGTTATCAACACCGCGTCGATCCAATCCTACGATCCGTCCGCCACCCTGTTGGACTACGCCACCACCAAAGCGGCCATCGTCGCATTCACCAAGGCGCTGGCGGGGCAGGTGATCAGCAAGGGGATACGGGTCAACGCCGTGGCACCGGGGCCGATCTGGACCGTGCTGCAACCCAGCGGTGGACAACCCCAGGAGAAAATCCCCACCTTTGGTTCTCAAGTACCAATGAAGCGCCCGGGCCAACCGGCCGAGTGTGCACCGCTCTATGTGCTGCTGGCGTCACAGGAGTCGAGCTACATCACCGGGGAAGTGTTTGGCGTGACGGGTGGTAATCCGCTGCCCTGACTTCACGCTTGGCCGCGCGAGTGGCGAAGGCTGCTCGCGCGCCAGTATCAGCACTGATTCAGATCGATCTTGTTTTTTGGCTCCAGGCCTTGCTCGGCACCGAGGTTCTTGGCCTCCTTCTCACCCATGGCCTGGTAGTGCCTTCTCATCGCCTCCAACTGCTTGAGGTCCAGCGACTCCAGCCCGAGCATTGCATCGTGTGCATTTTTGTTCGCCCTGATCAATTCGTCGACCTTCAGATGCAAGATGTCGGTATCGCGGTTCTGTGTGTTCTGAATCAGGAACACCATCAGGAATGTGATGATCGTGGTCGAGGTGTTGATGATCAGTTGCCAGGTATCGTTGAACTGGAAAAACGGCCCGCTGACTGCCCAGAGCACCAACAACACCAGCGCCCCCAAAAACGTCTTGGGACTGCCTGCCCACAGGGCCAGTTTTTGTGCGATTTTTGCGAAGTTCATTGCTGCGTTTCCTTCTGGGACTTACCTGTCTGGTGTGACAGCAATGAAGCGATGAAAATTCTACTTACATTTGCCGCGCAGCCTGAAGTTCATTGAGCTGCAAGGTCATCGCAACCATTCACCGTATTCAGAGGTCACTGCTTAAAGCCCTCAATCGGAGTACACCATGAATCTCACGCGCACCTTTTTCCTCACCTGTTGCCTGTTCGCCCTGCAGGGCTGCTTCGACAACTCGGACAACGAGACCAAGGACAACACCGATGGCACCAAGTCGTCGGTGCAGATGCAGGAGTCCGGTTCGGAGAAAAAATAACCGGCTTTTTGCAAAAAAACTGTGGGAGCGAGCCTGCTCGCGATGGGCAGATCAGTAGGGTTTGACTGATAGGGCGCCATCGCGAGCAGGCTCGCTCCCACAAGGGTTAGGGCAGGGGATTTAGGGCAGGTTGGTTTTCAACGTCTTTGCTGCAACACCTTCAGCGCCGCCGAGGCCAGAAACCCGGAACGGCTTTTTTCTTCAGGCTGGTGCAGCACGTACTCGTCAATACGGTTCAGCAGATAACCAGGCAAGGTGATGTTGAGCTTCTGCGCCTTGCCCAGATATTTGGTCACATCAATATCCACCAGCGCCCAGGTGCAACCTGCGTATTTCGCATTGGCCGCATGCAAGGTGACTGTATTGGCCGATGGAATCGGCGAGCCGTCCTCAGCCAGAATCTCGAAGTGCCCTTCAATCGCCTCGCGGGCCATCGCCATGGCATCGTCCAGGTCATCGCCAGCAGAAAAACAACCCGGAATATCCGGTACTTCAACACCCCAGGCGTGCTTCTCATCGCCCATGGAAATTGCAATCGGGTAAAGCATGTCAATCGTTCTCCGGGAGGGCAGGGCAACTGGCAAATCGGCTATTCACATCACCTCTGTGTGGTGTGCTTGGTGGTTACTATACCTACTTGATTTTGATGATCAACACTATAACCACCAAAAGTCGGTCGGATTTTCGACTCCGATTGCTGCGCTCTTCTCCAATCAGCCTGTCCAAAGCACTACGACTGCTGCACAAAGCTCAGTCGCACCGCAAACCCAATCAAAAGACTCCCAAATAGCCACTGCTGCAGGCGCTGGGCCGAAGGAGAACGCTGGAGCCAGCGACCGAGCGCCACGCCCACCAGCGCATAGGCGCTATCAAACAATAAGCCGACGCTGACCAACACCACGCCGAGGGTTGCAAATTGCCCAAGCACTGGCCCGCCCTGTGGGTCGATGAACTGTGGCAAAAGCACCGAGCAAAACAGCAGCGCCTTGGGATTGAGCAGGTTGGTCAACAACCCGCGCCGAATCGCCGGGTGCCACTGCCGTCTTCCTGCCTCAACGCCGGCCCCTTCAAAGCTTGGCAACAGCGAAGTCCGCAGGCATTGAAAACCAATCCATAACAAATAAGCGGCACCGGCCAGGCGCACCACGTCAAAGGTCCAGGGCGCGGTCTTGAACAACGCCGAAAGCCCCAACGCTGCCAGCGCGACATGACACCCCCGAGCGATCCCCAGGCCTACCGCAGTCGCCAGCGCCGCGCCCTTACCCTGACGAGCGCCGGTTTGCAGAAGCAGGATCATGTCCGGCCCAGGCAACAGATACACCACCACTAACGCCATCAAAAACAACCAGAGCTCTGCCACACCACACCCCCTGCATCGACGATTTCGGTAATGCCAGTCTATGGCTGAGGGGCAGGGCAGGTGGTTGCGAAGTCAGCTTCTAAAGCTTATGAAATTGGCATAACCTGCCAAGTAATCGTGAAGTTCAATCGGAAACTACCAATCCATGAAACTGGACGCCTTCGATCGCAAAATCCTCGCCGCGCTGCAACGCGACGGCCGCTTGAGCAACGTGCAACTGGCGGAGGAAATCGGCCTGTCCGCGTCGCCATGCCTGCGCCGCGTGCGGATGCTGGAAGAAGCCGGCGTCATTCGCGGTTATCAAGCCATTCTCGATCGTGATGAAGTGGGGCTCGGGTTGACGATCTTTGTCGGCGTCAAGGTTGAACGGCACAACGACGAACAGGCCGAAGCGTTTCGCCAAGCGGTCACGGCGTTGCCGGAGGTGATTTCAGCGTTTCTGGTCTCAGGCGAATCGGACTTTCTGTTGCAAGTGGTGGTGCCGGACTTGCGCGCCTACGACCGTTTTCTCACTGGCCGGCTGCTG
Organism: Pseudomonas sp. FG-3G; assembly: GCF_901007645.1. Lineage (NCBI taxonomy): Bacteria > Pseudomonadati > Pseudomonadota > Gammaproteobacteria > Pseudomonadales > Pseudomonadaceae > Pseudomonas > Pseudomonas sp. FG-3G. The sequence goes on along the minus strand of NZ_CAAKGZ010000026.1, from coordinate 167,073 downwards.
AAGTTGCCGGGGGTGAGTGACATCCGGAGTAATTTTGCGATTCATACGGTGAAGACTCCCGGGGCGCTGCCGTTGGGGCATTTGCCGGGGGGCGGTTGATATTTTCGCAACTGGGCGTACTCAATGACGATCGTAGACCCGAACGGACCTTATCACGTGTTTTTTGAGATACGTCGGGCTGCCAAGGATAAGCCTCAGGACCTGAACCTTGTCGTTGAAAGCGCTTATCATCAAACCGACAAACCGCCTCGATTACTGGGCAGGATGGGCTTTATATTGCTGTGCGGTAAGATCCACATGCGGCAGCCGACATCGACCAAGCGTTAGAGACAGAAACGAAAAAAGACGCCGCAGGCGTCTTTTTTCGTATTCGGTAAAGCAGATCCAGACACCACTTACGAACCGCCTTGCGCGGTTACGACTTTCGTCGCTGGGAAGCGCTCAATCTCATCTGGTCAGTCGCTTCGATGGGGATGAATCTAGAGAGAATTGCCACGTGCGTCAACCCATTTTCTGCTTGTTAGCCGAGGGCTGACGCGAGTGGGGCATTGCATCTCACCTTCACCATCTGGACTGGTGAGCCTTGACTCTGATTATCATCCATCACAGTACCTTTTGGCGTAGTGACTCACGGCCTTTAAGGGCCGAGCGGATAGCCTTCAGTCTGGCGCTACGGTACTGAAGGTTCTGATTGAGCACGGTGATGGTTTTTCGACTGACCGGAACCGTGCAAACAATAGGATCCAGCACCCTGCGCATGTTGGCGATGTGTGGCCGGCCCATTTCGCGTCATGCCGCTTGCGCAGGCGGCTTCTTGCAGGCATCCGCGTATTCCCCCTGAATGCCCCTGAGCGCCCGTTACACCGGTTTTGAATTCAGACTCACACTCCAGACACAGTGTTCTATGCTGCTATCAAGCCCCGCGTAGTGATAGTGACCGTAAACGACCGTTCACTGCGGCTCTGTATCCGGCCTTTACCCTTGCCAACGGACGGCGCCTGATATGAACCAGCTGACAAGTTATACCGACACCAACGACCAGCTGAATCAACGCATCTTGAACAACCTGGAAGCGGGGCGGCCTGGCGGTCTGAAAGTAGATCTTTATCTGGGCGACCAACCTACGCTGGATCTGACCACGAATAACCTGACGCTTTTATCGAGCCAGCAATACCCTTACACAGCCCTCGGAACGATAGGCATACGAAAGTTGCTGGATCCGCCCGAGAGTAGCCTGGTCAGCCAGATCGTGAACCGTCACACCGTCCTTCCGAGCAATTCCAGCGCCGACCAACTCGTTCTACTCGACATGCAGGGCCAACTTGAAATCTCACAGGCACTGAGGCGGGATGCGCGTCATACCCAAGGTAGCGCCCATAGTCATCCGCTGTTCGACTCAACTAATCAGCATGTGCAGTGGATTCGGACGCATCGTGCGCAGATGTTGCTGGCATTCGAGGATATACGGCAGCAAGGGATCGTGCGTCGGCAGGCAAAAGAAGCGTGGGATCACTACGACGCCGTTTCCAGGCTCGACGCCACGACCAGGGAAGCGGTGAACACCTGGCTTCGGGGGGAGGATCACAGCCTCGGCTGGGACCGGTTCAAAAGAAACGATGTCAAATCTGGAAATCGCTTGAGCACCCACTACACGAACCTTCGTGGAGATCTGAATACCCCGCAGTCTATAACGTCGGCCCGCGGGGAATATGCAGCAAGCAAACTCCTGATCACCGCGTATGGCACGGACTACCAGATGAAAATGGGGAAGTCCGCAAACGGGATGCGCCCCAATGGAATAGACCAGATTTGGGTCAAACGCGACATGCGCACAGGCAACGTAATTGAGTACCTGATTGTTGAAGCGAAAGGAAGCGTCAACGCGACACTGGGTCATCCCAGCACCGGCCAGCAAATGTCACCCAAATGGTTGTTCTGGTGCCTTATCAATATGGCAAGCAAAAACGCATCGTACATAGGGCCTGAAACGAAGACGGATTTACCTGTAAAAATCCTCAACGCATTAATCAACCCAGGGGGGATTCCCGTTCGAGGCATTGTCTTTCACTCGCTCCACGGATCGGCGAATGAAAGCAAGGTCGTGCAGATGAACGATATCGGACTCTACCAATTCGCGTCTGCATTCGAGAACGCATCGAAGGGGGGCGGACTATTCACCAACGCGCCTACACAACAGTACATCGCGTTTAAGTGACGAGGGACGGCTCACTTTCGGCTGCCCCTCACCCATTCAACGACATCGGCCTATGGCCCCCGATGGCAGGCGCAAATATTGCGCCTGTTTGGATCTAAACCTGCGAGCGAGCAGAGGCCTGGTCGCGGGTTTTCCAAAGCGATAGCAGCACACCGCCCAGCAGCAAAGCCAGGGTCACGCTCAGGGAAATCACCGGCGCAATCTTGCCGATGATGCCGACCAGGAAGATCTTGCCGCCGATAAACACCAGCACAAGCGCCAGGGCGTACTTGAGATAGGCGAAGCGGTGAATCATTGCCGCCAGAGCGAAATACAACGCACGCAGGCCAAGGATGGCGAAGATGTTAGAGGTGTAGACGATGAAGGGATCCTGGGTAATGGCAAAGATCGCCGGCACGCTGTCCACAGCGAACACCAAGTCGGCACATTCAATCAGCACCAGGGCCAGGAACAACGGCGTCGCCCAGAGCACGGACTTCCCACTGGCATCCGCCTGGCGGACGAAGAAGCGCCCTTCATGCAAGCGATCAGTCACCCGCATGTGCTTGCGCAGGAACTTCACCAGCAGGTTTTCACTAAGGTCCGGATGGTCATCGATCTTGCTGAACAGCATCTTGGCCCCGGTCAACAGCAGGAAGATGCCGAACACATAGAGAATCCAGCTGAACTCGGCGATCAGCGCCGCACCTAGGCCAATCATGATCGCGCGCAGCACTATCACACCGAGAATGCCCCAGAACAGCACCTCGTGCTGATACTTACGCGGGATTGAGAGAAAGCTGAAGATCATCGCCATAAGAAATACGTTGTCCATCGACAACGATTTCTCGATCAGAAAGCCTGTGTAGAAATCCATCCCGGCATCACCGCCCTTGACCTGCCAGACCCAGAGCCCAAACAGCAAGCTGGCCGTGATATAGCCAGCAGACAGCAGCAGGCTTTCACGAACGCCGATTTCTCGATGCTCGCGGTGTAGCACCCCGAGGTCGAAGACCAACAGGCTGATAACGATGCTGATAAAAACGAGCCACAACCAAGTGGCGGTGCCGAGAAACTCGGCAAAAAAGAACGGTTCTAGGGCAGTCATAAGCCCCTCCTCTCAGTGTCGAAGTTGTACAAACTGCAACTCCGACATGGCAGCGATTCGCTGTCAGAGGGGCCCGGCGTTGTGGGAAAAAATTTAGAGAGACGCGTGGGATTTCTCAATCAGGCAAGGGTTGCAAGGTATTTCAGTGTGGGAGGGCGTCGCTGAAGTCGGAATGTCGATTGAGGGAAATTGAAGAAACCCTGCGTCCATCATCGCAACCTGCAACCGTCAGCCCTGGAACAAAGGTAAATTGGTCGTGCAGAAACCCCGCTACGACTGAGAGATATCTGGGCCATCCGAGTAAGGCTTCAAATTGCAGAAAAAACTCCGGATCTGGCTCTCTTCGATCTGGCCATCGACAGCAAGCTTCGAGCTTGCAATTTAACCAAGCTCGGCGTGCGCGACGTTGCCCATGGCGAGTACGTATCATCACGAGCCATGGTGATGCAGCAGAAAACGCAGCGGCCAGTGCAGTTCGAGATCACTGAGCAAACACGGTCCGCTCTCACGGCCTGGATACATCAGGCCCATCTACGCAGCGAAGACTGCCTTTTTCCTAGCCGGCTACATACCTCAAACCATCTATCCACTCGTCAATACGCTCGTATCGGCAAAAAAATGGGTGAAAGCCGTTGGCCTTGAACCAGCCATGTATGGCACTCACACGATGAGACGTACGAAGGCATCGCTCATCTATCGCAGGACGAAGAACTTGCGGGCGGTTCAGCTGCTGCTCGGCCATACGAAGCTGGAGAGCACCGTTCGATATCTGGGGATTGAGGTCGATGACGCCCTGGAGATGGCGGAACAAACTGAGATATGACCATGCATGGCGACGGTCGAAGTCAGGTTGTCGCTAACCGGCCGATTCTGTTGAAAAAGTCGGCTTCGGTTCCCACGGTAGAAAAGTACGCGCCTGAGATTGAAATCTGTGTTTTGCGTAGAAGGTTCAGGACTCGGATTTCACGTAGCAGCGTGCAAAAAAGGTGTTTTCACCCATTAATATTCGAGCATTTTGGGCAAACCGACTTTTTCAACAGAATCGACCCAAAGCGGACATCATTTATCTATGTAGGCGGACTCACCTGGCTTCTACAAGGTGTTCCTGCACAACATATCATCCCCAAGTTTCTTTGAGCACCGAGCGAAAAAGTTCGGAAAGCAATGGTTCAACTTCTTTACGTTCGCTACGGGTCGGCTTAATGGATTCGAGTCTATTGAGCTCTCGCTCAATGAATTGCTGGATGGGCGTGATCTGAGGCGATAACCCCATTTCTGGAGACTCACGCTTGACGGCAAGCAAGTCATCAATGGTCCGCTGGAATTCGGGCTCCCTTTCGATGACACCGCGCAGCTTGTCAAACTCTATAGGAGCAGGCGTTTCAAACTGCTCTAGCCACCGTATCGATAACAAAGGACGCAGTACATAAAAGTATTTTTTCAAAGGGACATAAGGTGCCTGCAAGTACCCCCTGTAGTTGGTTTTAGCCATGCTGCGATAATGGTAGATGCCGCTTTCTACCGAATACACCTGCGGCAGTAACTCCTTGGCGCGCCTGTGAAAGGAACCGATATGCTCGTAGATGATGGGCGATTGTATCCACTCAACAAAGCCTGGATTGGACTTCCAAAATAGCCTAAGTGCCTTTCGTAGATCCCAGCCATTGATGTCCATGTCGTCAATGATGGGGTATTCGATGACGTCGCGCTGCTCCTCAAGACCGACAGAGAGATACCACTCAGGTTTATTCACATAGATGAAGCGTGCGTCATAGTCGCTGTTGGGAGAGGCGAACCCCCAAGCACGACTTCCTGATTCAACAGCTAAAATTATTTTCACATCGTGCTCGTCTTCTGCACGGCGTAGCCGGCCTCTAACTTCTTCCAGAACGTCCATAGAAACCACGAGGGAACTCCAACTAGTGTCATTTAGATTGCACGCTACTTTTCCAGGGGCAAACTGTCCAGTGATCGCTTCTGGCCGGTGAGCGACGGTCTGACTTCGACCGTCGCTATACATGATCAAACCGCGGTCTGTTCCGCCATCTCTAGGGCGTCATCGACCTCAATCCCCAGATATCGAACGGTGCTCTCCAGCTTCGTATGGCCGAGCAGCAGTTGAACCGCCCGCAGGTTCTTGGGCCTGCGATAAATCAGTGATGCCTTCGTATGTTTCATTGTGTGAGTGCCATACATGGCTGGATCAAGGCCAACGGCTTTCACCCATTTTTTTGCCGATACGAGCGTATTGACGAGTGGATAGGTGGTCTGAGGTATACAGCCGGCTAGGACAAAGGCAGTCCTCGCTGCGTAGCTGGGCCTGATGTATCCAGGCCGCGACAGCAGGCCGTGTTTGCTCAGTGATCTCGAACTGCACTGGCCGCTGCGTTTTCTGCTGCATCACCATGGCTCGTGATGATATGTGGTCGCCATGGGCGACGTCGCGCACGCAGAGCTTGGTTAAGTCGCAGGCTCGAAGCTTGCTGTCGATGGCCAGATCGAAGAGAGCCAGATCCCGAGTTCTTTCTGCAATTTGAAGCCTTGCTCGGGTGGCCCAGATATCTCTCAGTCGGAGTGGGGTTTTTTGCCCGACCAATTTTCCTTTGTTCCACGGCTGACGGCTGCGGGTAGCGATGATGTTCATGACATGTCGTCCATGTGTGGAAGGACAAGGATGGCTAACCAGAGCGGTCGCTAACCGGCCAGAAGCGGTCATATAGAATGCCGTAACCCATCATCAATTAAATGCAGCCGACGCCATGCCCCAGCCCACAAGCCATCTGTTTGCTTATGTAAGGACAGTCAGTGATTTCCGGCCTGACGTTACCGCTATCGTGCTTTTCGGCCTGGAGGTAATAGACGATGACCCGGTGTATCTGCTAATACGTTTTGAGGACTACGGAAAACTCCAGATTGAAGGCGACCACTTGATACTTGGATTGGATGAGGCACTGGAAAGCGCTGAGTTCGAGTACGGTATTTTGCCAAATGATTGGCGAGTGATGAGCGAGGCGGAAATTCAGCGAATCGATTCGAACATCCGTTCTAGTGATTTACCCGCTTAGGGTCGGAAGCGGATTCTCACGAAGGGCTCCTCTTGGCCGTTTACGGCCTTTCGCGCCGGACAGCCATCGTCGGACAAACTATATAGCAGAGGGTAATCGGCAAACCGTCCGCCCGTCATACTACCGCTCACCAGCCTATCGACGCTTTGAGGTGCCTGCTGTGCGCAACCTGCGGCGGGTGGCGCGTTGCTGGCGGGGCTGGTGGTGGGTGTTGTGACTCTGATCAGCCACTGGCTTTGTCGGCCAGTTCGAGCCAGCGATTGATTTCGCGCTCACACACGGGGACAAGTGAAATTGGCGAGCTGCTTGCGCATAATTGGCAGCCAAGCTCCGCTTAGAATGTCTGTTCGCACATTGAGTATTGTGGGTCGCGATCTGACCGCTACTGGATTTCTGCCTCAAGTTGAGGGAATCCAGTGCCGTCAGCTCATCAAGTCAAAAAGGGAATTTTACTCATGTCAGAACCACGCATTCGTGCCCTCGCGCTCTGTATCTTTCATCATCACGGAAAAATACTGGTTAACCAATTCTATGACTCCGTTGAACAGCGAACCCTCTTTCGCCCTATTGGCGGCGGCATTGAGTTCGGCGAACGAGGTATCGATGCCATCGTCCGTGAAGTGCAAGAAGAACTGGCTCTTTCGATCAGTGATGTTCGATTGATTGGCACTTTGGAAAGCATTTTCACCTACGCAGGCAAGCCAGGACACGAAATAGTCCAGGTCTACGATGCAAGGTTTGATGATGTAGACGTCTATGAGCGATCTTGGTTAGACGGTCATGAAAGCAATGGTGCTTCGTTCAAAGCCACGTGGTGCCTGGGTTCCAGCTTCACCGCTACGTCTGCGCTAGTCCCTGAAGGACTTTTCGAATTGCTCAAACAGGCTTCGTTGTTGGACTGAATGACTGTTGGGGGGGCGCAAGTGCCCCCACAACAACCCCTGGCGATTAGCCAGGCTTGTGGTTATCCAGTACTCGATTGACCGCTAACTCACCCAACATGATGACCCGTTGCAACACCAGCATCGTTTGGCGTTGTGGGCCGTCCGTCAAGTCGGTGAGGTCGCTGACCATCACGCTGGCGGATGCCAAGGATTCGCACGCCTCAACGAGCAACGTTTCGTCATCCACCGCTGCGTCGATGGTGAAGATCGTGCTGGGCTTGCGGGGCCGTATCTGCGTTTTCGGCGCCCCCGGGTTCAGGTAGTGCTTGAGTGCGCGGTCTGCCGCCTCTTTCAACTTTTCAGGGTCGAGAGAGTCGCCGTAGAGTACCGAATCGATATCCGGGGGGTTGGGGGTAACCTTGAACATATGTCTAATTCCAGAGTTGGGGCCGCAACCGTTCTCGACTAAAAGAGGGTGGCGGCTGTACGCAGGTTAGTCGACCGGTGGAATTAGCAAACCCGGCGCGCCCAAGGGCGCCCTGCGCACAACCACCATCAAGTGCAGGAATAGAATGACCTGACTGAATGGTACTCATGCACTTTACTAAAACCGACCGAGCGACTAAACCCGACCACTGATGGGCAGTGGCAGGTAAACGATAGGGGCCGGGGGGAAAGCGCACAAGCCGGCGGATTCTGACGCACGCGTAAGTAAGGACGCAAGGTCTCGTAGCCTCTAGGGCGTAACGTGGAATGTATTTAAACGTGTCTTCGCCGGATGTGTTTACGAAAATTAAACAGGTCGAGTTTTCTTCGCTCTTATCCTGGGTCGGTATTACTGCAAGCACTGTGCTTTAAGGGCGGAGCCCAACAAACTGCGGACGAAAAAAAACCGGCCACCAAGAGCCGGTTTTTTTCGTATCCCCCGCCAAAACCACACGGCGTGAGACCAGAATTCGATTGGAGCGGGTGAAGGGAATCGAACCCTCGTTATCAGCTTGGGAAGCTGGAGTAATGCCATTATACGACACCCGCTCAGAGCGGCTGACTTTGTACCAGATGTGGGCGCGGATTTGAAGTTTTTCTTTACGGGCGCAGCGGTGATGCGTCTACGCAAACTTCAAACCAGAGCGGTCGTTCGCGGGCAAGCCCCGTGTCTGTTGGGGCAGGGCGGGGCTTGCTCGCGAGGACTCGGTTTCACATAGCCAGGGCATGGTAGTCCTGCACATAGTTGTAGCGCGGTCGGCTTTCTTGATGGGGCGACTTGAGGAAACCCAGCAGGGCATCGCGGCTGTCGCGGCAGGCGGCTTTGTGTTCCATGTCCAGGAAATGCCCCGTGGCTTGCAGCGTGCTGAAGGTGCTGTGTTGCACGTGGTCGGCGAAGACCTTGGCATCGCTGGCTGAGGTGTATTCGTCCCATTCGCCGTTCAGGAACAGCACCGGCACGTTGATTTTTTTCGCTGCGTTGACGTAGCACAACCGGTCGCTGTGGAGCACGTCGTTGATGTGGAAATGCATCTGGCCGTATTCGTGCTCGGCCAGGCTGCTGACGTGGCGATAGTTGAAGCGCTTGAACAGCGGCGGCAAGTGTTTGCCGATGGTGCTGTTGACCAGGTGTCCCACGCGGTCGCCGTCCAGGCTGCCCAGGTAATCCACGCCGCGTTCCAGGTAGTCGCGCATCGGTGCATTGAGCACTGGGGAGAACGAGCTGATCACCGCTTTTTCGATGCGCCGTGGACGCTGGGCCAAGGCGGTGAGGGTGGCGGCGCCGCCCCAGGAAAAAGACAGCACATGCTCTGCGGCGAAGTGATCGATCAACTCCAGGAGGATCTGGCCTTCGATCTCTTTGGTCAGCATTTTTTCATGGCGGTTGTGGGGCTTGGACTTGCCCGCATAGGGTTGGTCGTACAGCACGACGTTGAATTGCGGGTAGAGGTTTTTGGCGGTCTGTGCAAACGACGCGGTGGTGGCCATCGAGCCGTTGACCAGGATGATGGTCTTTTGCGCGGCGTCTGCGCGATAGAACTCCGTGTAAACCCGATACTGACCCTGTATATCCAGCACAGCGATTTCTGGCCTCATGTCATAAGACTCCTGGCAAGCGGGTATGCGCGCAATGAGATTGCACGAGCAATGTGACAGGTAGGCATACGCCTGAAAGATAAGGCCCATGTCGATCCACGAAAGCCGGTCGACGGGTATTGTTATGGCGGGCAGTTTGCCGGAGTTAAGAAGGAACCCGAGGAGGCTCCGGCCGGCAAAAAGTTTCTTGGAAGTATGTGGTGACTCATCGGTCACATTTCGGCCGACGGTTTGATTCAAGCAGTGGACCGGCCGTCGCGCAAGTGTTGTTTGACAATTGTCCGACACTTCTGCCGAGCGGTCATACGATCAGATCAGTTGGATCTCTTCAGGGCTCAGGGCACGGTATTGGCCTGGCTCAAGCTCGGCGTCCAGCAGCAGCGGTCCCATGCGTTCACGGTGCAGGCGCAACACCTTGTTGTCGAAGTGGCCGAACATGCGTTTGACCTGGTGATAGCGGCCTTCAACGATGCTCAGTCGCGCCGATCTTGGCCCCAGCAGTAGCAGTTCCGCAGGCTGGGTGGTGAGGTTTTCGAAAGCGAAGTACAGCCCGCGCGCGAAGGTAACGGCGTATTCGGCGGTGATGAGTTGCTCGGTCTCGACGTAATAGACCTTGGGCAGTTTGGTCTGCGGTTGGGTCAGGCGCCGTGACCAACTGCCGTCATTGGTGATCAGCATCAGCCCGGTGGTGTTGAAGTCCAGCCGCCCGGCGATGTGCAGGTCGTCCTTGTCTGGCTCATCCAGCAGGTCCAGCACGGTGGGGTGTTGCGGGTCGCGGGTGGCGCTGACGCAACCGGGCGGTTTGTGCAGCATGAAATACCGGGGTGGGCGACCGGCCTGCAGCACCTGTTCATCGACTTCGACCCGGCTGAATTCGCGCACCTGTGCGTGAGGGTCGCTGATGATCTGCCCGTCGATCCGCACCCGGCGTTCCACCAACAACAACCGGACTTGTTGGCGATTGAAACGCGGCAGATTACTGAGGAAGCGGTCAAGGCGCATGGGGCAGGTCAGGCAAGAGAGCGAAGGGCAGGCATCTTACGCGATCGGCTGCGGCTTGGCCCGCAACTGGGTTTCGACCTGGGCGCAACGTGGACACAGGCAGGACTGATCGCGCAGCTCGGCCGGCAATGCTTCCAGCACGGCCGGGTCGATGCTCACGCCGTAACACCAGCAGGCGCGGTCGGCGGTTCGTGGGTCGGCCAGGGTGCAGTCATTGCTGGCGCCACAGGCCGGGCACAAGTCGGGTTTATTCATAGCTGGAATGAGGCATCTGTACACAGGTTCGGTTGTTCCCGGTTTGCCGGGCGCGTTGCAGCGCATGATCGGTCCGCGACAGCAGGCTGTGCAAGGTGTCTTCACCCTGCAAGGTGGTGAGGCCGATGCTGACGGTGACCCGCAGCTCTTTGCCACTGCAGAAATAACGTTGTTGTTCGATCCGTTGGCGAATTTTCTCGGCGATCTTCAGACCGTTCTGCCCGTCGGTGTCCTTGAGCAGCACGATAAACGTCTCGCCACTCCAGCGACACACAATGTCCGAGTGCCGCAGGCTGTCGGTCAAGTCGCGGGCGAACCCGGTCAACAACTGGTCGCTGGCGATGTGACCATGGGTGGAGTCCAGTCGCTTGAACTCGTCCAGTTCCAGCAGCAGCGCCGCCAGGGGTTGGGGTTCACGTTGGGCTTCGTGCAGGGCTTGTACCGCCAACAGGTCGAAGCCACGGCGGTTGGGAAGTTCAGTCAGGCTGTCGAGGGTCGCCTGGGCGTCGATGCGGCGTTGGTAGCTGCTGATCAATTGATAAAGGATTGCTAACACCGCCAGCGTCACGAGCAGGCCGATCAGCAGGTTCAGGTACAGCATCCTGAGCGTGTGGTCCCGTACCGAAGTGTTGGCAGCGTGGTAGCCCAACAATGAAATGATCAGAAAGCCTGCACCTAGCAGCCCCGCCACGAGCAGGAGCGGCTTGCGCTGGGAATACAACGGCGAACGGAGCGACATGGCGATTTCCTTGGCGCAGACCCAATGAAATCAGTTTAGTGGCCTTGTAGGAAAAGGTGCTCGGATTTGCAGGTTTGTAAAGGGTGGCGAGGGATTTACCGAAGTGCAGCGGCCGCAAAAGCGTCTGCTTCGCAGCCGAGCGGGAGCAAGCTCCCTCGCCACACAATCACAACTGTTTCAGACTATCTAAATAGGCCCGCCATCCCCCCAAATGGCTGATGTCCTGCGCGCCCGTCAAACCATACGGCTCACAAATGAATCCGCTTTCCCAGCGACCGTCGGCCAGTTGTACCTTGCCCAGCCCAAGCGGCGCGGGGATGGCGGTCAGGAACGAACCGAGTTCGCTGCTCGGCAATTCCCAAACCTCCACCTCGATAGCCACGCCGCCTTCACTGACCCGCAGCATGCCGGGGCGCAGAGGCGGGCCGCCGGCCAGTGCGTAGAGACGGTAATCGGCTGAGCTGTGGGTGGCCTCGATCAGACGGGCTCCGCGTTGCTGGAGCTGCCAGTTCAGCGCCAAACCGTCCAGATGCGCCCCGCATACCACCAGCCGCGCCCGGTCATGGCGAGCCGGGTTGGCCGGCGCTGGCACGGCTGGCTCTTGCTGGCGTTGCAAGGCATCGGCGACGCTTAACAGGTATTGATCGGTGAAGGCCCGACCGAACAGCGTCACGCCCCAAGGCAAGCCGTTAGCCATGAATGCGCTGGGAACAGCGACGGCAGCGTAGTCCAGCAGGTTCATGAAGTTGGTGTAATAACCCAGCTCCGAGTTGCGCAGCACCGGTTCGGCGGCCAGTTCGGCGAGGGTCACCGGGCGACCGATGGTCGGGGTGAGGACGCAATCGAGCGTTTCCATGACGCGATCGCATTGGGCTTTGAGCACTTGCAAACGGTACTGGGCACGGAAGGTTTGTACGCCATCCACGGTAGGCGCTTTCGCCAATACGGCGCGGATAACTGGCAGTACGGCGTCGGGCTCGCGCTCCATCAACTCCCCGGCAACGCTGTAGCGCTCAGCCACCCAAGGCCCTTCATAAAGGAGCCGGGCGGCTTCGAGAAACGGGGACAGGTCCAGTTCCACCGCTTCGCCGCCCAGGCCCTTGAGGCGCTCGATGGCCGCTTGAAACAGTTGTGGACCTTCGTGGCAGCCGAAAAAAGCCAGGTCTTGCCGACGAGGCACGCCGAAGCGAAAGCTGCGTGGCGCGCCGAACGCTGTGCCGTCGTTCCACTGCGGGTTGCGGCGGCTGTACTCATCGCGTGGGTCGAGACGGGCTGTCAGCGCGAGTAACTGGCTGGCTTCCCGGGCTGTAGCGGTGAAGGTCGTGACGCAGTCCAGCGTGCGACAGGCCGGCACCACACCCGCCGTGGAAATCAATCCCTTGGTGGCCTTCAGCCCCAGCAGATTGTTCAGCGCCGCCGGCACCCGACCCGAGCCTGCGGTGTCGGTGCCCAGGGCAAAGCTTGCCACACCTAGGGCCACCGCCAGTGATGAGCCGGCGCTTGAACCGCCGGCCGGATAATCGGGCAGCACGCTATTGCGACAGGCACCGTAAGGCGAGCGGGTGCCGTTGAGCCCGGTGGCGAACTGGTCGAGATTGGTCTTGCCCAGAGGAATCGCGCCCAAGGCCAGTAGCTGCTCGACAAGGGTGGCCGAACGTTGCGGCACGTAGCTGAACGCCGGGCAGGCGGCCGTGGTGGGAATGCCTGTCAGGTCGATGTTGTCCTTGATCGCGAACGGCACGCCATACAGCGGTAGGTTTTCCAGATCCTGGCCCTCCAGCGCGACGAGGTAAGGTTCCAGCTCCTCGGGCGTCAGCAGGTGGATGAACAGGTGGTAGTCCGGGTTCAGCGCCGCGGCTTTTTCCCGCAGGCTCAACAGTAGATTACGGGGTGTAAGTTCACCGCTGCGGTAGGCGTCGCGCAGATCGTCCAGGCGTAAAGATGGGGTCATGGCATTAATCCTTTGATTGAGTTCAGTCACGTTCCAGCACCACCACACGTTGTCCGGCGCGCACCGCCGAGCCGGGCTGTACACGAATCTGGCGCACCACTCCGGACACGGGGGCGAGGAGTGGGATCTCCATCTTCATCGACTCCAGAATCACCAGTACGTCACCCGCGCTGACCCGAGCATCCACCTGCACCTGGACCTGCCAGAGATTGCCAGCGATGTGGCTATCGACACTGAGTTGATCTTCGCTCAGTAGCGAATCTTCGCTGGGCGCGGGTGCCGGTTCTTCGCTGTCGAAGTGCGCCTGGCCACTGGCGATCCACCGCTCGCGCTCGGCATTGAAGGCGCCTTGTTGCTGCGCCCGGAACGCGGCGATGCTGTCCGCCTCCTGCGCCAGGAAGCGCTGGTAATCAGCAAGGTTGAGTTGACCGTGTTCGATGTTCAGGTCGAAGCGGCCCAGCGGGAAGTCCCGGCGGATGCGCAGCAGTTCATCGGCGCTGACCGGGTAGAAGCGGATCTGGTCGAAGAACCGCAACAGCCAGGGTTTGCCGTCGAATGCGGCGACCTCGCGATAACGATTCCACATCTGCAACGTGCGCCCGACGAACTGATATCCACCTGGGCCTTCCATGCCATACACACACATGTACGCGCCGCCGATGCCCACCGAGTTTTCCGCAGTCCAGGTGCGGGCCGGATTGTATTTGGTGGTCACCAGCCGATGCCGAGGGTCCAGTGGCGTGGCGACCGGCGCGCCGAGGTAGACATCCCCAAGGCCCATCACCAGGTAGCTGGCGTCGAACACCGTGCGTTGCACTGCGTCGAGGTTGGGCAGGTCGTTGATACGGCGGATGAACTCCAGATTGCTCGGGCACCAGGGCGCGTCCTTGCGCACCGTGGTCATGTATTTTTCGATGGCCAGCTGGCAAGCCGGATCGTCCCAGGACAGCGGCAGATGCACGATGCGTGACGGCACCTGCAGATCCTGCGCGGCGCACACCGCGTCCCATTCACCGCTGAGGATTTGCAGTAGTTCGGCCAGCGGCAGTTGTTCGGGTTGGTAATGCACTTGCAACGAACGAATGCCCGGCGTGAGGTCGATTACGCCGGGCAACTGTTTGTGCTCCAGCGCCTGCATCAAGGCATGGGCGCGAAAACGCAGCACCAGATCCAGTTCGGGAGCGCCTATCTCCAGCAGCAGGTGCGTGTCGCCGGCCAATCTCGCCACCAGACGGGTATCGTCCTGACCGATATCCAACACCACTGGCGACCCAAACCCCTGTGGGAGCGAGCTTGCTCGCGATGGGGCCAGATCAGACTCCGCATCCACTTCATCGCGAGCAGGCTCGCTCCCACATTGATTCCATTCCAAGGTCAGAGAGCGGGCGGTCTTCAGGTCTACCGGCACAAACCGCACCCTGTCCCCGGCCTTCAGTTGCCCCAGTTGCCAAAGATCCGCCTCGATCACCGTCACCGGGCAGACGAAACCACCCAGGCTCGGGCCGTCGGGACCGAGGATGACGGGCATGTCGCCGGTGAAGTCCACGGCGCCGATGGCATACGGGTTGTCATGGATGTTGGAGGGGTGCAGTCCGGCCTCGCCGCCGTCGGCGCGTACCCATTCGGGTTTCGGCCCGATCAGGCGCACGCCGGTTCGGCTGGAGTTGAAATGCACTTCCCAGGCCGTGTCGAAGAAGGTATGGATGTAGCGCTCGGTGAAGTATTCCGGCGCGCCATGGGGGCCGTAAATCACGCGGATCTGCCGCACGTCGGGCAGTTCCAGAGTGGGCTCGCTCGTGTGCGCCACGGTCGCGCGCTCATCCAGGGGCGCCAGGTGCAACACGTCGCCGGTACACAAGGCCCGCCCCCCATGGCCGCCGAACTGGCCGAGGGTGAAGGTGCTTTTACTGCCCAGGTAATCCGGCACTTGCACGCCGCCTTGCAGGCACAAGTAACTGCGCGCCCCGGCGCCGGCGATGGTGCCGATCGCCAACGTGGAACCGGCAGGAATCGACAGGGCAGTGTTCATCGGCACAGCTTCGTCATCGAGGGTCAGCGCAATGACCGCGCCGGTCACGGCCACCCTGGCAGCGCAGTTGAAACGCAGCAACGGCCCGCTCATGGTGATTTCCAGCGCCGCGGCGCCTTCTTCATTGCCCAGCAGGCGATTGCCCAGGCACAGCGAGCGGCTGTCCATCGGTCCCGATGGCGGAACACCCACCGCCCAATAGCCGAGTCGGCCGGGGTAGTCCTGAATGCTGGTCTGGGTGCCGGGGCTGAGCACTTCAAAAGTGTGGGCGCGATAGACCAGCGCCTCAAGGCAGCGAGTCCAGGGCTGGCCGCTGGCAAAGGGTGCATCGAGGAGAATCTGTTGCAGGTAGTCGCGGTTGGTTTCCACGCCGTACAACAGGCTTTCATTCAGCGCTTGATGCAAGCCCAGGCGTGCCTGCTCACGGGTCGGCGCCCAACGAATGACTTTGGCGATCATCGGGTCGAAGTAGGGTGGAATCTGGCAGCCGGCCTCGACCCAGGTGTCGATGCGCAGTTGTTTGCCGTCGGCTGGCGGCCATTGCACAGCGGTCAGCAGCCCCGGGCTCGGCTGGAAGTCCCGGCCTGGATCCTCGGCATACACGCGCGCCTGAATCGCATGACCCTGGGCTCGCAACCCCTGGCTCAACTCGCTCAGGGGCGGCAGGTCCCCGGCGGCCAGTTGCACCATCCAGCGCACCAGGTCGACGTTCCACACTTGTTCGGTGACGCCGTGCTCCACTTGCAAGCGGGTGTTCACTTCCAGAAAGTAAAAGCGCCCGGCGTCACTGTCGAACACGAACTCCACGGTGCCGGCGCTGCGGTAGTTGACCGCCTGGGCCAGTTGAATCGCTGCTGCGCAGAGCTCCTCGGCCATACCTTCGGGCAAGTTGGGCGCAGGGGTTTCTTCGATGACTTTCTGGTTGCGCCGCTGCACCGAGCAGTCGCGCACGCCCAGTGCGATCACCTGGCCCTGGCCATCGCCGAATACCTGAACCTCAAGATGTCGAGCCCGCTCGATGTACTTCTCGATGAACACGCCGGCATCGCTGAAGTTGTTCTGGCCCAAGCGCTTGACCGCTTCGAATGACTCGCTCAACTCGGCGGCATCGCGACAGACACGCATGCCGATGCCACCGCCCCCGGCGGTGCTTTTGAGCATGACCGGATAGCCGACCTGGTTGGCGGCCAGTAGCGCGGCGTCGAGGCTGTCGAGCAGTTCGCTGCCTTCGAGCAGTGGCACGCCGTGCCGGCGAGCCAGGTCGCGGGCGGTGTGCTTGAGGCCGAATACACGCAGTTGCTCTGGCGTCGGGCCGATGAAAGCGATGCCGGCGGCCTCGCAGGCCTGCGCGAAGGCGGCGTTTTCCGAGAGAAAGCCGTAGCCGGGATGGATCGCCGTCGCGCCGCTGCTTTTGGCGATTGCCAGCAGCTTGTCCACCGCCAGATACGTACCGGCCGCCGCACCTTCGCCCAGGCAGTGGGCTTCGTCGGCCTGCAGGATATGCAAGCTGGCCGCATCGGCCTGGGAATACACCGCGACGCCTTCGACCTTCAGCTCACGCAGGGTCCGCAGGATCCGGCAGGCGATGGCGCCACGGTTGGCGATGAGGATTTTTTTGAACATGGCGTAACCCCCTCAGGCATGACTGTCAGCCTGAACTGGGATGCGGGCCGTCCCGCAGTTTTCGATGGCCGCCGGGGTCGTCCCCGTGAGCGAAACCTTCCTTAAATAACACCGCTAGACCCTGTGGGAGCGAGCTTGCTCGCGATAGCGGCGGCTCATCCAACCTTGATGTACCTGACAGATCGCTATCGCGAGCAAGCTCGCTCCCACAGGGGATCAGGGCGTTATTTGATGCACTGCCCCGACCGGCTCTGGCACAACGCAAACAGCCAGCGGCGCAGGCGGGTGAGTTTCAGTTCCATATCAAAAGCTCCGCTGGCGTGGGGTTGTAGGCGTTGCACGGGTTGTTCAGTTGCGGGCAGTTGGAGATCAGGACGATCACGTCCATCTCGGCCCGCAGGTCGACGTATTTGCCGGGCGCCGAAATCCCGTCCTCGAACGTCAGGCCGCCGTCGGCGGTGACCGGCACGTTCATGAAGAAGTTGATGTTCGGCCCGATGTCGCCCTTGCCCAGACGACCGTCGTGGGCGCAGGCCCGCAGGTAGTTGTCGCGGCAACTGTGCATGTAGCGTTTTTCCAAGGCGTAGCGCACGGTGTTGCTTTCCTGGGCGCAGGCGCCACCGAGGGTGTCGTGGCGCCCGCAGGTGTCTTCAACGATGGTCAGCATGGGCTGGCCGAGGTTGGAATACAGCACGCTGCCGGTGCTCAGGTACACGCTGTTCTGCCGGCGCAGGGTGCGCTGCACGTCGTAGCGTTCCTTGGGATTGGCCAGGCTGTAGAACAGCGTATCGATCGCCTGGTTGCCTTCCAGGTCGAGGATGCGCAGGGTCTGGCCGGCCTTGACCTCCACCAGCCAGGGTTCCCCGGCGGGGATGGTGGCGCGGTAGATGGCGGCGTCGGGCTGCTTTTGCAGGGTGGCGATGGCAAGTGACATGGCAGCGATCCTCAGGCGAACAGGCGGTCGGTGTTGATGAAGCCGCGCTGGTTTTCCGGGCGCGAGTTGCGGCAGTGCTCGGCCACGCTGGGCTCGGCGTTCATCCAGCTGAGCTTGAGCGGTTGCGGGGCGTATTGGGGGTTCGGGTCCATCGGGTGTTGCAGCGCAGTCAGTACCACCAGGGTATCCATCGGTGCGTAGAGCTCGATGTAATCGCCGGCCTTGGAATGGCCTTCAACGAAGTGAAAGTTGCCGGCCTCATCGACATCGACCCGGCTGAACAGGTTGAGGGTCATCAGCAGGTCGGACAGGCCCAACCCCCATTTGCCCAGCTCCACCAACAGGTTGTCGGTGCCGTTGCGAAAGAACCCGTTACGCAGTTCCTGATAGCGGCCCTGGCCGTATTTTTCGGCCACTTCCTCGGCGCAGAGCACACCGCCTAGGCTATCGCTCCAGCCGCACGTGTCGGCGGTGATCGCCGCCAGCACCCGGCCCATGTCCGAGTACAGGCAATGGCCGGTGGTGAGTTTGGCGGTGTGTTGGCATTTGAGGCTGTCGGGCAGGTTCAGGCGCTCGGTTTTCTCATTGGCATTGAGCAGCGTCAGGCTCACGTTGGCCCCGCCGCGCAGATCGGTCAGGCGCAGCAGTTGACCGCGCTTGAGCACGAAGGAACGGTGGCCGCCACCGGGCAGCAGCTCTTCGGCGAAGGGAGGAAACAATTGGGTCGAATCGGTCATGGGAAAACTCCTTTCAAGCGATACGCAATGCGCCGGCCAGTTCGGCGGGCAGGGCGTCGACGGCGGCACGGGCGGTGCGGCGGTCGCTGTTCAGTGGAATGTCGTAGGTGATGCGCGCGCCATAGGCGCCGGGGGCATGGGGATCGACGCGAACCTTGTCGAACACCAGCAGGCGGGTGCCGAGGCTGAATCCTTCGGACAGGTCATGGGTGACCATGAACACCGTCAAGCGGGTTTCGCGCCACAGCTCCAGCAACAGGGCGTGCATGTCTTTGCGAATGCCGGGATCGAGTGCGCCGAAGGGCTCGTCCAGCAGCAATACACGGGGTTTCATGATCAGCGCCTGGGCGATGGCCAGCCGCTGTTGCATGCCCCCGGACAACTGCGCCGGGTATTTGTCCAGTGCATGGCCGAGGCCGACCTTGTTCAGCAGATGCGCGGCCTCTTCACGGGCCTGGCGTTTGGCGCTGCCGAACAGGCGTCCCAGCAGCGGCGAGCGCGGCAGTTCCAGGCCCAGGGCAACGTTGTTCAGCACCGTCAGATGCGGGAACACTGAGTAACGCTGGAACACCACGCCACGGCTGGCATCCGGCTCACCAGCCAGAGGCTCACCGTCCAGCAGAATCTGCCCGCGACTGGCGCGCTCCTGGCCCAACAGCAGCCGCAGAAAGGTCGATTTGCCACAACCCGACGCCCCCACCAGCGTGCAGAACTCGCCTTCGGCGACGCTCAGGTTCAAGCGTTCGAGCACCACCTGATCGGCGTACTGCTGCCAGACGTTATTGACCTTGATGAAGCTCATGCCTTCGCCCCCTCATACCAGGGGAACGCTCGCCGGGTCAGGTGCTTGAGACCCCAGTCCATCAGCCAGGCGAGCAAGGTGATCCACACCACGTACGGCAAGATCACATCCATCGCCAGGTACCGGCGCACCAGGAAAATCCGATAGCCCAGCCCATCGGTGGAGGCGATGGCTTCGGCGGCGATCAGAAACAGCCAGGCCGAACCGAGCATCAGCCGCAGGGAAATCAACAGGCGTGGCAGCAATTGCGGCAGCACCACCCGCAGCATCAGGGTCCAGGTCGAAGCGCCGAGGGTCTGGGCCTTGATCAGCAGCTCGGGCGGAATTTCCCGGGCGCGCTGTTCCAGGTCCCGGGCCAGACACGGGGTGATGCCAATGACGATCAGCATCACCTTCGACAATTCTCCCAGACCGAAGACGATGAACAGAATGGGCAGGATCGCCAAGGGTGGCACCATCGACAGCACGGTGAGCAACGGCGACAGCGGCGCGCCGAACAGCGGCAGCGTGCCGGCGGCGATGCCCAGGCACAGGCCGGCCAAGGCGCTGATGCCCAGGCCGATTGCCAGTCTGCGCAGGCTCGATGCGGTGTCTTGCCAGAGCAGGTAATCGCCACTGCGCACGTCAGCGGTGAAGGCCAGGCGTTTGACCGCATCGGCCATCTGCACCGCGCTGGGCAGCAGCTTGTCGTTGGGGTTGTCCGTCAACCGTTCGGCCGAGCCCATAAAGTAGGCGAACAGCACCAGCGCGAAGGGCAGGATCACCAACAACAGGCGGCTGGGGCGATCCGGATAGCGGTTGATCAGGCGCATGCCAGCTCCTCCGGTTTACAGCTTGGCGTCGGCGGCCAACTGCACGTAGGTCGGGTCAAAGCGCAGTTTGAGGTTGGCCTTGTCGCCGCTGGTCACGCCATTGGCAAACGTCATGCCGACCGCGTCGGTGTCCTTGGCGCCTTCGCCGAGCAAACCGTGCTGGAACGAAAACTCGGCGACCTTGCGCATGGTGGCGGGCAGTTGCTCACTGGTGGCGAAGCTCAGGGCCTCCTTGGGCGTGGCGAACAACTTGGTGGTGTCCAACTGCGACTGGAATCCGGCCAGATCGGTGCCCGAGGCTTTGGCCATGTGTTCGAGTGCGGTCTTGCTGGCGGCGTTTTTTGCATCCATCAGCGCCACCACTTCAAACCAGGCACCGGTCAATGCTTTGCCCAGGGCCGGGTTGTCCTGCAGGGTCTGGGTGTTGACCACCATCATGTCCATGATCTCTCCCGGGATCTGGCTGGAATTGAACACCTCGCTCACGCCGGGCTGGGCCTTGATGTCCGAGAGCATCGGGTTCCAGGTGGTGACGGCCTTGACCTGGTCGGTATTGAAGGCCGCGGAGATATCGGCATCGGAGGTGTTGACGACTTTCAGGTCTTTCTCGGTCAGACCGACCGAGTCCAGGGCGCGGGCCAGCAGGTAATGGGAGACCGACAGCTCCACCAGGTTGACGTCCATGCCCTTGAGGTCGGCGACTTTCTTGCCGTCACCCTTGAGCACGATGCCGTCATTGCCGTTGGAAAAATCGCTGACGATCAGCGCGGTGCTGTCCACGCCGCCGGCGGCGGGAATGGTCAGGGCGTCCATGTTGGTCATGGTGCAGCCGTCGAACTGACCGGCGGTGTATTGGTTGATGGATTCGACGTAGTCGTTGAGCTGCACGACATCGATGGTGATGCCGTATTTTTTCGCCCATTTATCGACAATGCCTTGGCTGCCGGCGTACTCCCAGGGCATCCATCCGGCGTAAATGGTCCAGCAGACGCTGAAATGGTCTTTTTGCGCGGCAGGGGACGAGGGGCTTACGAGGGCCGAGAACGTAGCGAGGAGCAGGGCGCAAAGACGAAGCTTGAGCATGGTGGTTCTCCAGTTGATCAAGGGCGGACAGGAGCAACGCGGCACCGCGAACGGTGGCTTGTCTCCCGGGCTTTTGTCCCGCCGTGTAACCTCAACTGGAGGTCGCCAACTCTCGGACCAGCCACTCGCCAGAGGCGAGCCGGAACCCTAGTCAGCCATTGCAAATTGTGGTGCCGCGAACCTGTGATGACTCCTGCACGGAGTTTGTTAAAGCGAGAGCCGTGCCAAGTAGCGTAAAGGCCCGGTCCAAAGCGGGTGGGGAGAGATCAGCGCGGCGTCGCCAGTGGGTTTGTGCATGGTTGTGGTGCTTTGCTGCACCGGGATGAGGCGCGGAGCACATGTTTCAACTTATTGCCGGGGCGCACCAGATTCGGATTTCGCTGTCAGATTAATCGTCAGTCACCCAATAGATGACTGCCGCCCGCCAGCGTCGCTGATGTGGCTCATTAGCGGTCCAGGAGGCCGCCATGTATCGACGACTTCTGCTCATTGCGTTTCTGGGTTTGACACTTTCGGCATGTGTTCCTTACGACGGAGGCTCAAGCTACTACCGTTCCGAGGTCTACACCTCACCGGCGCCGGTCTATTACGGTGGCGGGAGCTACTACTCGGCACCGCGCGGCTATTACGCACCGCGGTATTACTCGGCACCGCGTTATTACCAACCGGCACCACGCTATTACTCGGCGCCGCGCTACTACCAACACGGTCCACGCTATTACTCGCCACCGCGCACGGCATACCGGTCTCATCCACACCGGGGCGGCTGGGACGGCCATAACCGGGGCGGCTGGAATGACGACCGTCGTGGTCGAGGCGGACGGGATCATCGGGGACGCGGTGATCATGATGGACGGCGTAACCACCGCTGATTCATCGGCAGCAAAAAGCGGCGCATTGAGCGCCGCTTTTTTGTGCCTGTAACAAACCCGATGGGATAACGCTTGTGGGAGCAAAGCTTGCTCGCGATGACAGGGGACCAGTCAGCTTCCCGGTGACTGGCATATCGCTATCGCGAGCAAGCTTTGCTCTCACAGAATGTCGCTCTCACAGAATGTCACTCTCACGGGTGTGCCACCCAGGTTCTTTACTCGTTAGACAAATCCGCCAGCGGATGCCGCCCTTCCCAGGCCTTGTGAAAATGCGCCTCGACCGCTGCTGCGGGGACATGGTTGATGTCCGGCCAGTGCCAGCGGGGCTTGTGGTCTTTGTCGATCAGCCGCGCCCGCACGCCCTCGCTGAATTCAGGGTGTCGGCAGCAGTTGAGGCTCAAGGTGTACTCCATGCGCAACACACTTGCCAATGACAAATGCCGGGCTCGGGCGATCTGTTCCCAGACCAGATGAGCAGTCAGCGGGCAGCCTTCGGTCATGGTCTTGGCCGCCCGGGCGATCAATGGGTCTGAATGGTCCACCAGCAGGCTGAGGGTTTTCCAGGCGCAGCGCACATCGCTGACATCCAGCCATTCGTCGATTTT
Source organism: Pseudomonas sp. FG-3G (assembly GCF_901007645.1). NCBI lineage: Bacteria > Pseudomonadati > Pseudomonadota > Gammaproteobacteria > Pseudomonadales > Pseudomonadaceae > Pseudomonas > Pseudomonas sp. FG-3G. Next base: position 144,296 of record NZ_CAAKGZ010000026.1, on the reverse strand, counting down.
CTGCCGGCGCGGTAGCCATTGCGCCTCGGGTAATTGGGCGACGGCTTCCTGTTGCAAGGCCTTGAGCAAGCTGTTGAGCTGCATGGGCGTCTGTTCCTGCCAATTGAGTTGCAGCAGGCCTTCGATCAGATCGTCCTGTTGTTCATCCAACAGGAAACGGTCGGCCAGACCCAGGTCAATGGCGTCCCGGGCATTCATATGGGCGCCCGTCAGGCCCAGGAACAGGCCAAGCTTGCCGGGCAGCCGCGACAGGAACCAACTGGCGCCGACATCCGGGTACAGGCCGATGCTGATTTCCGGCATCGCCAGGCGCGTGCTCGGTGTGACGATCCGAATATTCGCGCCTTGCAACAGCCCCATGCCGCCGCCAAGCACGTAGCCATGGCCCCAGCACACCAAGGGTTTGGGAAAAGTGTGCAGGTTGAAGTCCAGTCGGTACTCCGCGGCAAAAAATTGCGCCGCCAAGGGCGGTACTTCACCTGGTTGAGCGCGGCAGGCCTCTACCAGGCTGCGCACTTCGCCGCCGGCGCAAAACGCCTTGGCGCCGTTGCCACGCAACAATACACAGACGATTTGCGGTTCTCTGGCCCAGGCGTCGAGACGATCGCGCAGGGCGTTGATCATCGGCAAGGAGAGGGCATTCAAGGATTTTTCAGCATCCAGGGTGGCGATGCCGATACGGGCGCCATTGATGCCAGTGAGTTCTTCGAAGTGCAGATTCATCGTGACCTCGATCAGAAATTTGAATGATCAGTATGACCGCTGCGTAGGAAAGTGCCGGTTCTGCGTCAGATCAATTGACAAGCCATGTAGGCTTTCCTAGGGTGCGCCCATTGTTTTTACCGGGTGCAACCATGACTGCTGACGACCGTATCAAACTCGAACCGAGCTGGAAGCAAGCCCTGCGTGCCGAGTTCGACCAGCCCTATATGGCAGAGTTGCGTGAATTTCTGCGTCGGGAGTACGCCGCCGGCAAGGAAATTTACCCACCGGCATCGTTGATTTTCAATGCCCTCAACTCCACGCCGCTGGACAAGGTCAAGGTCGTGATCCTCGGCCAGGACCCTTATCACGGCCCAGGCCAGGCTCATGGTTTGTGCTTTTCAGTGCAGCCGGGCGTGCCGGCGCCGCCCTCGCTGGTGAACATCTACAAGGAATTGAAACGCGATCTGAATATCGACATCCCGAATCACGGCTACCTGCAAAGTTGGGCCGACCAGGGGGTGTTGCTGCTCAACACCACCATGACCGTGGAGCGTGCCAATGCCAATTCCCACGCGGGCAAAGGATGGCAGCACTTTACTGATCGGGTCATTGAAGTGGTCAGTGAGCACCAGCCGCATTTGGTCTTTCTACTGTGGGGCGCCCATGCCCAGGGCAAGCAGAAGCTGATCGATGCCACCAAACACCTGGTGCTGACCTCCGTCCACCCGTCGCCGCTGTCGGCTTACCGCGGTTTCCTGGGGTGCGGGCATTTCAGTCGGGCCAACAAGTTTCTTGAGCAACAGGGCGAAGCGCCGATTGATTGGCGGTTGCCGCCGGTTTAATGCGCCCAACTGACGGGCCCCATCGCGAGCAGGCTCGCTCCCACACTGATTTGTGTACGCCGCAATATTCTGTGGGAGCGAGCCTGCTCGCGATGAAGGCGCCGCGGACGATCAGACCGAACCCGGCTTGCGAATCCAATACCTGAACAACGGCTCCGCCAGAAACAGCACAAACAGCAGCCGCATCACCTGCAACGCCGTCACCAGCGGTACCGACAGTTGCAGCGTCTCCGCCGTCAGGCTCATTTCCGCAATACCGCCGGGCATCATGCCCAAGGTCAGTGACCGCAAGTCCAGGTGGGTCAGCGTGCTTAGGCCCAGGGCCGCGAGGGTTGCGATCAGCATCGTCAACACCGTGCCGATCAGCGTACGTCCCATGAACGACGGCGCGCGGCGGAAGAACTGCCGGTTGAAATGACAACCCAATCCGCTACCGATCAGCCACTGGCCGATCTGGCTGCCGCCGTCGGGCAGGCCGATGTGCAGATCCCAGCCGATGCTCACCGCCGCACTCACCAGCAACGGTCCGAACAGCCACGGGTTGGGTTGGCGCAAACGCTCCCAGCCCCAGGCGAGCAGGGCGCCTGCCGGGAACAGCAGCGCCAGCCACAGCCAATCCACCGTGGCAGCGTGCTGCACCGGGGCGCCTTCGCCGAGCAAGTATTTGAAAGCGGCCGGTACGCACAGCACCACCACCAGTACCCGCAGGCTCTGGCCGGCAGCGACGCGGCTCAGGTCGGCGCCATTGCGGGCACCGAGGTTGACCATCTCGCCGGAACCGCCCGGCATGCTGGAGAAAAAAGCGGTGGCGCGGTCTTCGCCGGTGCGGCGCATCAGCCACACACTCACCACGCTGGACACGCTGGTGATCAGCGCGCCGAAGAAGATCAGGCCAAAATGGCTCAGCACCTGCTCCATCACCACCGGGGTGAAGTGCAGGCCGATACCGATGCCGACCACCCACTGGCCGCATTTACGGCCGCCAGGGATTTCCATCAGTTGCCACGGTGTGAGGCAGCGCACCAGGATGATCGCCAGTAACGAGCCAACCATCCAGGGCAAAGGCCAGCCGATCAGGCTGGCCAGATAACCGCCGGCCAGACCGACCAGCGGTGTTCCCCACCATTGTCTGAGTGTTGCTTTAGACATTGGCCAGGGCGCGACGTTGAGCCGAGCGACGGCGCCAGATCCGCAGCAATGGCATCAGCAGCATGATGACGGTCAATACCCAGCAACCCAGGGTGATCGGGCTCGACCAGAGGATTTCCAGAGCACCGTTGGAAATCGACAGCGCACGACGCAGGTTCTGTTCCATCAGGCCACCGAGGATGAAGCCCAACAGGACCGGCGACAACGGGAAGTCCAGCTTGCGCAGGATGTAACCGAAGATGCCGATACCGATCATCAGGAACAGGTCGAACGTGGTGGCGTGCACCGCGTAGACGCCGATCCCGGTGATGATCGCGATGACCGGTACCAATGCCCAGTTCGGCACGGCCAGGATACGGGTGAAGACGCGGATCATCGGGATGTTGAGGATCACCAGCATGATGTTGGCGACGAACAACGAAGCGATCAGACCCCAGACGATGTCAGGTTGTTGCTGGAACAGCAGTGGACCTGGGGTGATGTTGTACAGCGACAGCGCGCCGATCATCACCGCCGTGGTGCCGGAACCCGGAACACCCAGGGTCAGCATCGGCACCAACGCACCGCAGGCGGCGCCGCCGATGGCGGTTTCCGGGGCGGCGAGGCCACGCTTGTCACCTTGGCCGAACGTACCGCTTGCACCGGCGATGCGTTTTTCCGTCATGTACGCCACGGCACTGGCCAGCGTCGCACCGGCACCTGGCAACACGCCCATGATGAAGCCAAGCACGCCGCATCGCATGTTCACCCAGAACACCGACGCCGCTTCCTTGACGTTGAACATCATCCGCCCGGTGGCTTTCACCGCTTCCTGGCCGCGATGGGTCTTTTCCAGCAGCAACAGAATTTCACTGATGGAGAACAGGCCCAGCACCAGCACGACGAACTGGATGCCGTCGGTCAAATGGATATTGTCCCCGGTGAAACGGTAGACGCCGCTGTTGGCGTCAATCCCGACGCAGGACAGGAACAGCCCGATCAGCGCCGCAATGAAGGTCTTGAGCGGGCGGTCTCCGGCCATGCCGCCGAGACAGACAATGGCGAACACCATCAGCACGAAATATTCCGCCGGTCCGAAGGCAATCGCCCATTTGGCCAGCAGCGGGGCGAACAGCACCATGCCACAGGTGGCAATGAATGCACCGATGAACGAGCTCCATGCCGACAGCGAAAGGGCGACGCCGGCCATGCCTTTGCGGGCCATCGGGTAACCGTCCAGGGTGGTCATGACGGTGGAGGCTTCACCCGGGATGTTGAGCAGGATCGAGCTGATTCGTCCGCCGTATTCGCAACCCAGGTATACGGCCGCCAGCAGGATCAGGGCCGACTCCGGTGGCAGACCGAGGGCGAATGCAATCGGGATCAGCAACGCCACGCCATTGATCGGGCCCAGGCCCGGCAGCAGGCCGACCACGGTGCCGATCAGGGTGCCGCTCAGGGCGGTAACGAGGTTGTAGGGGGTCAGTGCAACGCCAAAACCCTGGCCGAGATAATTCAGGGTATCCATATCAATTCTCCAGGACGTCGAGCAGGCCCAGGGGCAGCGGCACGTCCATCAGCTTGTCGAACAACAGATAGAGACCGATGGCCATCAGGCTGATGATCACCACGCTCGGCACCCAACGACCGCCATACAGGCGCGCCATCGGAACCCCGACCACAATGCTGGCGAGGATGAAACCCAGGGGTTCGAAGGTCCCGGCGAATATCAGCAGCAGCACTACGCAGATGCCGATTTTCTGCAGGGTCTCGCGATCCAGTTGCGGATCTTCGTCGCTGTGCACGATGGGCGTCGGACGAAACACCATATAAAGCAGGGCCAGGCTCAGCAGCCCGATCATCAGCAAGGGGAAGGCGCGCGGCCCGACCGGTTCATAGGAAAAGGCTGCCTGGTAGGGCCAGGCCATCAGCGCGAGGCCGACGCAAACCAGCAGCAGCACTGAAGCGAAAATACGTTGGATGAGCATGACTAACTCCTGGGCGGCGCCGCAGTGATGCAGGCGCCGCCGCGAGAACAGAGGCGATTACTGGACCAGGCCAAACTCTTTGGCCAGCATCTTGTAGTCGGCCACTTGCTTCTTCACGTAGGTGTCCAGTTCCGGACCGGTCATGGCGAACGGGAACAGTTCGCGCTGGTCACGCAGCTTGGCGAAGTCTTCGGAAGCCAGCAGCTTGTCGAATGCGTTTTTCCACCAGGCGTAGTCTTCATCACTGACCTTCGGCCCGAGGTAGAAGCCACGAACCACTGGCCAGACGATCTCGTAGCCTTGTTCACGGGCGGTCGGGATGTCTTTCATTTCCGGCTCATCCAGGCGCTTCTCGGCGAACACCGCCAGCAGGCGCATGTCGCCGCTCTGGATGTGTGGCATGGAGTCGGAGATGTCCGTACTGCCTACCTGAATATGGCCGCCCAGCAGGGCCGTTGCGATCTCGCCACCGCCTTCGAGCGCCACGTAGCGCAGTTTGCGCGGGTCGATACCGGCGGCCTTGGCGATCAGCGCGGTTTGCATCCAGTCCTGGCTGCCCACGGTGCCGCCGGAACCGATGACCACGGAACCTGGATCTTTCTTCAGTGCCTGTACCAGATCATCGAGGTTCTTGTAGGGCGAATCGCTCTTGACCGCGATGGCGCCATAGCTGGTGCCAACGGCTGCCAACCAGCGAACGGCGTTTTCGTCGAAACGCCCGAATTTGCCTTGGGCCAGGTTCAGCAACGAGCCACTGGACCAGGCCACCAGCGTGCCGGCGTCGGCCGGGCGCTGCGCGACCACTGCGTTGTAGGCCACTGCACCGACGCCGCCGGGCATGTAGGTCACGCGCATCGGTTTGGTCAGCAGTTTTTCGTTCACCAGGGCGCTTTGGGCCAATTTGCACGTCAGGTCAAAACCGCCGCCAGGCGCGGCCGGGGCGATGCATTCCGGACGCTTGGGTTCGGCGAGCAACTGCCCGGCGAACATCAGGCAACCAGCGGCCAGGGCTACTTTACGCAGTGATAGGTTCATTTTTGTCTCCACAGGAGTTGTTGTTGTGTGTTGCACATTTGCCGTTGTCGGACCCTTCGGGAATCGACAGCGGGCCATCAGGAGCGATAGGTCACGTGGCATAGACGCACAGGGACGACGGTGCAAGACCGGCGAAAGCGGCGGCGCAAGTGAAGGCGATCTGGTTGAGGCGGGAAGGGCGAGCAGGCGTCGGGGCCTGGGGCTGTATGGACAGCATGGTGAATACTCCGCTCTATTGTTCTTATTTGGCGAAAACGCTTCGGGGCGTTTTTCGTTCGCGAGGTGCCTCGCGACCGGCAGTCGAAACTTGCCGTTGGAGGACTGTAACCGGCCAACCTTTCGCTAACCTTTCAAAAGCTTTCACGATGTTTTTGGCTTCACAGAGGTGGATGCGGCTGTAAACTCCGCGCCACAGAATGGTGCCGACCATCCCTGAATCGAGGTGAAATCCAATGCGTGTCCTGCTCGTCGAAGACCATCTCCAGCTGGCCGAAAGTGTAGCCCAGGCGCTCAAGAGCACCGGTTTGACCGTGGATGTGCTGCACGACGGGGTGGCGGCTGACCTGGCTTTGAGCAGCGAGGAGTACGCGGTCGCGATTCTCGATGTGGGGCTGCCACGCATGGACGGTTTCGAGGTGTTGGCCCGGCTGCGGGCCCGCGGCAAGACCTTGCCGGTGTTGATGCTGACTGCCCGTAGCGACGTCAAGGACCGGGTCCATGGTCTGAACCTGGGCGCTGACGATTACCTGGCCAAGCCGTTCGAGCTCACGGAGCTGGAGGCTCGGGTCAAGGCACTGTTGCGCCGTAGCGTATTGGGGGGCGAACGCCAGCAGCGCTGTGGTGGGTTGATTTATGACCTGGACACCCGCCGCTTCACCCTCGACGACGAATTGCTGACCCTGACTTCTCGCGAACAGGCCGTGCTGGAGGCGTTGATCGCCCGGCCAGGGCGGGTGATGAGCAAGGAGCAGCTTGCGGCCCAGGTGTTCGGCCTGGACGAAGAGGCCAGCCCCGATGCCATCGAAATCTACGTCCACCGCCTGCGCAAGAAACTCGACGGCCATGCCGTGGCGATCGTGACATTCCGTGGCCTGGGCTACCTGCTGGAAACCCGCGATGCATAAGCCCGACAGTTTACGTTGGCGACTGCTCTGGAACCTCGCACTGCTGTTGGTGGTACTGATGCTCGCCAGCGGCCTGAGTGCTTACTGGAACGGTCGCGAAGCCGCGGACACGGCCTACGACCGCACGCTGCTGGCCTCGGCCCGGACCATCGCCGCCGGCCTGTCGCAACGCGACGGCAGCCTCAGCGCGGATGTGCCTTACGTGGCCCTGGATACCTTTGCCTACGACAGCGCCGGGCGTATTTACTACCAGGTCAATGACATCCACCAAAAGCTGATTTCCGGCTACGAAAACCTCCCAGGTCCCCCGCCCGGTACGCCGCGTACCGACGATTACCCGGCCCTGGCGCGCTTTTATAACGCCAGCTATCAGGGGCAGGATGTGCGGGTGGTCAGCCTGCTCAAGGCGGTGAGTGAACCGAACATGAATGGCATGGCGGAGATTCGCGTGGCGGAAACCGAAGAGGCGCGGATCAGCATGGCCCGCGGCTTGATGGCCGACACACTGTTGCGCCTGGGTATGCTGGCGGTGGGCGCGCTGCTGATGGTGTGGTTCGCCGTCAGTGCCGCCTTGCGCCCCCTGGAGCGCTTGCGCACGGCGGTGGAGGAGCGTCAGCCGGATGATTTGCGGCCATTGCCCCTGGTGGAGGTCCAGCATGAACTCTGGCCACTGGTGCGGGCCCTCAACCATTTCACCGAGCGTCTTCGCGGGCAATTCGAGCGTCAGGCGCAATTCATCGCCGACGCCGCCCATGAACTGCGCACGCCTTTGGCTGCGCTGAAGGCCCGGCTTGAGCTGGGGCTACGCGCCAGCGAGCCGGCAATCTGGCGTGAAACCCTGGAAACCGCGGCCCAAGGCACGGATCGGTTGACCCATCTGGCGAATCAGTTGCTGTCCCTGGCGCGTGTCGAAAATGGTGCCCGGGCCATCGCCGAGGGCGGCGCGCAGTTGCTTGATCTCAGCCAATTGGCACGGGAGCTGGGTATGGCCATGGCCCCGTTGGCCCATGCCCGTGGCGTGGCGTTGGCTTTGGAAGCCGACGAACCGGTATGGCTGCGAGGTGAGCCGACCTTGTTGAACGAGTTGTTGAGCAACCTGGTGGACAACGCCCTGGCCCATACCCCATCGGGCGGCAATGTGATCCTGCGAGTCACAGCGCCTGCGGTGCTTGAGGTCGAGGACGACGGGCCGGGCATCCCGCCGCATGAGCGAGACCGCGTGTTCGAGCGCTTCTATCGACGCAATCAGCAAGTGGCCGGTTCGGGTCTGGGGTTGGCTATCGTCGGTGAAATCTGCCGTGCGCACCTGGCGCAAATCACGCTGCATGATGGGCAGGAGGGTGGTTTGAAAGTTAGGGTGAGCTTTATCCCCGGTTCAGATTGAGAGTCGAACACTATCTTGTGGCGAGGGAGCTTGCTCCCGCTCGACTGCGCAGCAGTCGTACGCTGATGGGGCCGCTTCGCGGCCCAGCGGGAGCAAGCTCCCTCGCCACAAAAACGTTTCTTGCCTCCGGACGTTCTAGTAAAACATCGACCGCGCTTCTTCGATCTCCGCGCACCGGGCTTTGTTTTCCGGGTCGATGCCCAGCTTATTGAAGGCCGGTACCCCGAAGGCATCGATCCTGCCCAGAGGGTGGTCGGAGTCCTTGTAGCAATACAACGCAGCAACCTGCACCAGGTCGACGTAATCGAGTTGCTTCGAATCTCGGGTGAAGTCCAGATACAGCCCCGGCAGCTTCACCAGTCTTTCTGGAAACTCCCAAACACTGAGCAACTTGTCTCCCAGCACCGGGTGAATCGTCTCGATGACGTGATTGAGACTGACCGGGTCAGACAGCAATTCATTGTTGTCTTCGGCGTAGGTGAGAATCGGCAGTACGCCGATCTGATGCACCAGCCCACCCAGCGCGGCCTGATCGGGTTTGAGTTGCGTATAGATCCGGCACAACGCATAGCAGACACCGGCGATTTCCAGGCTTTTACGCCAGACTTCGCGCATCTTCTGTTCCACCACTTCGGAACGGGCATGGAAAATCTGCTCCATGACCAGGCCGATGGCCAGGTTGCTGCTGTAGTTGACTCCCAGCCGGGTGATGGCTGTGTGCAGGTCAGTGACTTCCTGGGTCGCACGCAGCAGTGGGCTGTTGACCACTTTTATCAGGCGCGCCGAAAGCGCCGTGTCACGACCAATCACCTTGCTCAGGTTGCTGACGCTGATTTCCGGGTCTTCGGCGGCCCGGCGAATCTGCAGGGCCACTTCCGGTAATGTTGGCAGAACCAGGTCATCGTTATCGATGGCCTCCACCAAATCCCGTTGGACCTTATCCGCCAAATCGCTCATTTCGTTTCTCTAGGGTATTACGACAAAATGCTGCGATCAGCGCTGGATTTCGCGGTCGCGGTCCAGTTCGTAAGGCAGGTCGAGCAATTGCAGGCCCGGGCCTTCCAGCGCGCCGAGGTGCAAATTGTCATCTTCTGCAGCTTCGGCCTGTACCACCGCCAGCAGTTCAATGTTTCGTTCGGCGTGAGCGGCCATCACCACTTCACCGATAGAACTGCCGTGCGTGGGTGAAAATAAGGGGGTGCCAGGCTCGGGCAGTTCACCGGCATCCATTTGCAGCCGATACAGGCGCCGCTTGAGTTTGCCCAGGTACTGCATGCGGGCGACGATTTCCTGGCCGGTGTAGCAACCTTTCTTGAAGCTCACGCCGCCAACGGCTTGCAGATTGAGCATCTGCGGAATGAACAGTTCGCGGGTAGCCGGCATGACCTGGCCGATCCCGGCGCGGATCTGACCCAGCAGCCACTGGTTCAGCTCGCCCTCGGTCAACTGTTCGCGCAGCCGGGCTGACAGCGGGGCGGCCTGTTCGGCGGGCGCCCAAAGTTCGGCGCGGTTCGGAGAGACGCGAATGGCAATCAGGCCATCATGACGAACGACGCTGTCGGTCTCGGCCGGCAGCTCAAGGCCCAAGGCTGCGAGCGCCGTGTCGGCGTTCTCCAGGCCGAAGCGAGCCCAGGCGGTGCTTTCATCGGTCAGTCTGGATTTAGAGAACACGGCATACTTTTTCAGGTCCGCCAGTTGCGGTTCGAGCAATTCGCTGGCCATTGCCATCAGTACACCATCGCCTTCGAGCAGGATGCGGAAACTCGATTGCATCCGGCCCTTCTGGGTGCAGCGGGCACCGAGGCTGGCCCGGCTTTCGCTCAGGTAGTTGAGGTTGCAGGTCAATTGGCCTTGCAGGAATTTGCCAGCGTCCACGCCGCGGACCGCGAGAACGCCTTCGTGGGACAGGGTGCAGAAAAAAGCGGAATCAGCCATGGGTCATCGCAGGGTAAAAAGTCTGGTGGACATCATAAGGGGGCGCCCTTGAAATGGGTAGTTCACAAAGGATCGGTGGTGCCTGACCCGAGCCGTCTGTTCCATCGCGGCGGGGCCTGTATACTTGCGCTCTATTTGAGGAGCGCTCCATGGTCGAAGATGTTGAACTGAATCGCCTTTACTGGCACAGCCGCCGCGGCATGCTTGAGCTTGACGTGTTGCTGGTGCCGTTCGTGAAAGAAGTTTATCCCCACCTTAACGACGTCGACCGTGCGTGCTACGTGCGTCTGCTCGAGTGCGAGGATCAGGACATGTTCGGCTGGTTCATGGAACGCAGCGAATCCGAAGACCCGGAGTTGCAGCGCATGGTTCGGATGATTCTGGACCGTGTCCAGCCCAAGTAATCGCTTTGAATGCCGCTGGCAGGCTTCCGGGCAACTGCTGGCGGCCTATCTCCTGGCCCAGGCGTTTGCCTTGGGTTCGTTGTTGCTGTTGTCCGTCCCGTTCTGGTTAATCAGCCTCGGCGTGCTGCTGTGCCTGGCCCATGGTGCCTGGACGCTACCGCGGCATCTATTGTTGACCCACCGTCAGGCTTTTTGCCGGTTGCGTCGTGACGCCGATGGCTGGCAGCTGTGGAACAGGGCATCTGGCTGGCAGGCGGTGCAATTGCGCCCTGACAGCCTGGCGTTGCCGATGATTATCGTGCTGCGCTTTCGCCTGCGGGGGGAGTGGCGGGTCCGCTCGCTGTGTGTGCCCCGCGATGCGCTGGCGCCGGATCTGCATCGGCGCCTGCGGGTTCGGCTCAAGTTCAGCCGGCGTAGGTGGGCGGCACCAGAATAGTGTCCAACGCTTCGGGCAGCAGGTTCGGGTAGTCGAGGGTGTAGTGCAACCCGCGGCTTTCCTTGCGTTCCATGGCTGAGCGGATCATCAGTTCAGCGACCTGGGCCAGGTTGCGCAACTCGATCAGGTCGCGGCTGACCTTGTAGTTGCTGTAGAACTCATCGATTTCATCCAACAACAGCCGCACCCGATGCTGCGCCCGTTGCAGGCGTTTGTTGGTGCGCACGATGCCGACGTAGTCCCACATGAAGCGCCGCAGTTCGTCCCAGTTGTGAGCGATGATCACATCTTCGTCCGAGTCGGTGACCTGGCTGGCGTCCCACGAGGGCAGGGCGGATGGGGCGACGATCTGCGGCAATTGCTCAAGAATGTCCGCTGCCGCCGAGCGGGCGTAGACGAAACATTCCAGCAACGAGTTGCTGGCCATGCGGTTGGCGCCGTGCAGGCCGGTGAAGCTGGTTTCGCCAATGGCATACAGGCCCGGTACGTCAGTGCGCCCTTGTTGGTCGACCATCACCCCGCCGCAGGTGTAATGCGCCGCTGGTACCACCGGAATCGGTTGCTTGGTGATGTCGATGGAAAATTCCAGGCAACGCTCGTACACCGTGGGGAAATGGCTCTTGATGAACGCTTCGGGCTTGTGGCTGATGTCGAGGTAGACGCAGTCGATGCCCAGGCGCTTCATTTCGTGGTCGATGGCCCGGGCGACGATATCCCGGGGCGCCAGTTCGGCACGGGAATCGAAGCGCTGCATGAAACGCTCGCCGTTAGGAAGTTTCAGGTGAGCACCTTCGCCGCGCAAGGCCTCGGTGATCAGGAAACTCTTGGCCAACGGATGGTAGAGGCATGTGGGGTGGAACTGATTGAACTCCAGGTTCGCCACCCGGCAGCCTGAACGCCAGGCCATGGCAATGCCGTCCCCGCATGCGCCGTCGGGGTTGCTGGTGTAAAGGTAGACTTTCGCGGCACCGCCGGAGGCCAGGATCACGAAGCGGGCGCCGTAGGTGTCGACCTCCCCGGTGCCACGGTTGAGCACGTAGGCACCCAGGCACCGATCACCGTCCAGGCCCAAGCGTTTTTCGGTAATCAGATCGACCGCGACGCGTTGCTCCAGAAGCTCGATATTGGGCCGCTGGCGGGCTTGGGCCAGCAACGTCTTGAAAATCGCCGCACCGGTGGCATCGGCAGCGTGAATGATGCGCCGATGGCTGTGACCGCCCTCGCGGGTCAGGTGAAACTCGAAACCACCGTCTTCGGTACCGGATTGCTCGTCACGCGTGAAGGGGACGCCCTGGTCGATCAGCCACTGTATGGCTTCCCTGCTGTGTTCGACGGTGAAACGCACGGCTTCTGGATTGCACAGGCCGCCCCCGGCATTGAGGGTGTCATCGACATGCGATTCAATAGTGTCGGTGTCATCCAGCACGGCCGCGACGCCACCCTGGGCCCAGAATGTCGAACCGTTGGCCAGGTCGCCTTTGCTCAGTACTGCGATGCGCAGATGCTCAGGCAGTGTCAACGCCAGGCTCAATCCGGCGGCGCCGCTGCCGATTACCAGAACATCGTGTTGGAACTGTTGGCTCATTCGAAAGGTTTCCGCTCAAAACGACCCGGGTCGGGGTTGGCGCAAGACTTCCATTTCAATGGGTCAGGCAGCCATGCAGCCCACTAGTATATAGAGAGGGGGATCGGCACAATAGCGGCGTATTCATGGCAATGTGAAACCAGAATGACACAATGGTGACGCTTCGTCGGATCACGATTTTGGTGGATGGGCGACAAGGCGACCGTTTCGAGGATGAAAGGCTGTTTATCTCGTCAGGGTTGCTCGATGTTCCACACACAAGGCTATAAATAGTTGGAACTTTTGCCGAGCGACTGGGTTCAATAGACGGTTGTCTGCAAAAGGGAACAGCGTCGGGTTGGTGCAAGATTAGGATTTGAATCTTTGCCGACAGGCCCGGCGACAGATTATTCGCGCAGCCGGGGAATCTCGTGCTGCGTTTTTCGTGCGTGCCGGATCAGAGCGCGCCGGAAACTTGCTTGGAGGGGAGAACTTTTGCGAAAAGCCCGAGTCTATGGTTGCAAGCCCGGTCGATTAGTAATGCAAGCCTCCTTCGAGCTTATCGAGGAGTGTTCATGCTAACCCAGGAAGAGGATCAGCAACTGGTCGAGCGCGTTCAACGCGGCGACAAGCGAGCTTTCGATCTGCTAGTGCTGAAATACCAGCACAAAATTCTCGGGTTGATCGTGCGTTTTGTGCACGACACCCATGAAGCCCAGGATGTTGCTCAGGAAGCCTTCATCAAGGCTTACCGTGCGCTTGGTAATTTTCGCGGAGATAGCGCGTTTTACACGTGGCTTTACCGCATCGCCATTAACACGGCGAAAAACTATCTGGTTTCACGCGGCCGCCGGCCGCCGGATAGCGATGTGAGTTCTGAAGATGCAGAGTTCTATGATGGCGATCACGGCCTCAAGGATCTTGAATCACCGGAACGAGCGTTGCTGCGGGATGAGATCGAAGGCACTGTCCATCGGACCATCCAGCAACTGCCCGAAGATTTGCGTACGGCTCTAACTTTACGTGAATTCGACGGTCTGAGTTACGAGGACATTGCCAGCGTCATGCAGTGTCCGGTGGGTACCGTGCGCTCCCGGATTTTCCGCGCTCGGGAGGCCATCGATAAAGCCCTGCAACCTTTGTTGCAGGAAAACTGAGACAGCGGCGACAGCCAAGAGAGGAACGCCATGAGTCGTGAAGCCCTGCAGGAATCGCTGTCCGCAGTGATGGATAACGAAGCGGACGAATTGGAATTGCGTCGGGTACTCAATGCCTTCGACGATGTTGAAACCCGTGAGACCTGGGCTCGTTACCAGATCGCCCGGGCTGTCATGCACAAGGACCTGCTGCTTCCGCGTCTGGACATCGCTGCGGCTGTATCTGCTGCTCTGGCTGATGAAGCTGTTCCGGCCAAAGCCTCCCGCAGCCCTTGGCGCAGCCTGGGTCGTCTTGCGGTTGCCGCTTCGGTTACGGTGGCCGTGCTGGCCGGGGTTCGCCTCTACAACCAGGATGAGATCGCCGGTGTGCAAATGGCCCAGCAGTCCAATCAGCCTGGCTTGGCCGCTCCACAGGTCAAGGGCCCGGCAGTGTTGGCCGGTTATAGCGAAAGCTCGGAAGTCGCCGGTCCAATGGCCAACGGTGTGCTGCAAGGCCAACCAGGCTGGCATGATCAGCGTCTGCCCAACTACCTGCGTCAGCATGCCCAGGAAGCAGCCCTGAAAGGTACTGAAAGCGCGCTGCCTTACGCCCGTGCAGCCAGTCTGGAAAACCGCTAAGGAGGACCATTGCGCGCCATACCTCTATTTTCGCTTCTGTTGGGTGGCTGGTGCGTTATCCCAGCCTATGCCGGTGAAGCTCAGGACTGGCTTAATCGTCTGAGTCAGGCCGAGCAACAGCAAAGCTTCCAGGGCACTTTCGTTTACGAGCGTAACGGTAGTTTTTCTACCCATAACATCTGGCATCGTGTCCAGGATGGCAAAGTCCGCGAGCGGTTACTCCAGCTCGATGGGTCGGCACAGGAAGTCCTGCGCATTGATGGACGTACTCAATGCGTAAGCGGCTCCTTGATCGCTGGGGTGGGGAATACGCCTGAAGGCACGGCACGTGCGCTCGATCCGCAAAAACTCAAGAATTGGTATGATCTTGCCGTCATTGGCAAGTCGCGCGTGGCCGGGCGCCCTGCGGTGATTGTGGCGCTGACGCCCAAGGACCAGCATCGTTATGGTTTCGAACTGCATCTGGACCGAGAGACCGGCCTGCCGCTCAAGTCTCTGTTGCTCAATGACAAGGGCCAGCTGCTCGAGCGTTTCCAGTTCACACGTTTGAATATCACGGCACCGTCCGACGCTGATCTGCAAGCCACTGCCGAATGCAAGGTAGTAGCGCAGACCCCAGCTAAAAGTGCCATGGCGAAAACTGCATGGCGTTCGGACTGGCTTCCACCGGGCTTCGAACTGACCAGCAGTGCGCTGAGAAAGGATCCGGAAACCAACGTTCAGGTCAATAGCCTGATGTACGATGATGGCTTGGCTCGTTTCTCGGTGTTTCTGGAACCGTTGAACGGCGCGACCGTCACCGACACGCGTACGCAGCTCGGCCCGACAGCAGCTGTTTCGCGTCGACTCACGACGCCCCAGGGCGAAATGATGGTCACGGTGGTCGGCGAAATTCCCATCGGCACAGCGGAACGGATCGCGCTCTCCATGCGTTCCGATGCCACGGCGACTCAATAGCTGCCAGGGTGGTTCGATTGGGCAAGAGGCTTACAGCGTCGGGACTTGATCGAAATGCCGAAACTTTCTGTCAGTATTTTCATTTGCAAAACTTCAATTTTTTTTCTATAGGTCAGAGCCGCTCGGCTCTGGCCTTGCCTGTTTGCGGAACAAAAATACCGGCGTATCTTCCTCTGGTATTTCTTGCTCCATATCGCTTAACCACGCTCGTCGTAACGGGAGCCGTATGTCGATACCACGCTTGAAAACCTATCTTTCCATCTTTGCCACTGTGCTTGTGCTCGGTCAGGCCGTTCCCGCTATGGCGGTCGAATTGCCTGACTTCACTGAGCTGGTCGAGCAAGCCTCGCCTGCGGTGGTGAACATCAGTACCACCCAGAAATTGCCGGAACGCCGGGTGATGGATCAGCAGATGCCGGACCTGGAAGGTTTGCCGCCGATGTTGCGCGAGTTCTTCGAGCGCGGGATGCCGCAACCGCGTTCGCCCGGCGGTGGCCGTCAGCGTGAAGCGCAGTCCCTGGGCTCGGGTTTCATTATTTCGCCCGACGGTTACATCCTGACCAATAACCACGTGATTGCCGATGCCGACGAGATCCTGGTGCGCCTGGCAGACCGCAGTGAGCTCAAGGCCAAGCTGATCGGCACTGACCCGCGTTCTGACGTGGCGTTGCTGAAGATCGAAGGGAAAGATCTGCCCGTGCTCAAGCTGGGCAAATCCCAGAACCTGAAAGCCGGCCAGTGGGTCGTGGCCATCGGTTCGCCGTTTGGCTTCGACCATACCGTAACCCAGGGCATCGTCAGCGCCATCGGTCGCAGTCTGCCAAACGAAAACTACGTGCCGTTCATCCAGACCGATGTGCCGATCAACCCAGGCAACTCCGGTGGGCCGTTGTTCAACCTCGACGGTGAAGTCGTGGGGATCAACTCCCAGATATATACCCGTTCGGGCGGCTTCATGGGCGTGTCCTTCGCGATTCCGATCGACGTCGCCATGGACGTGTCCAATCAGCTGAAAACCGAAGGCAAGGTCAGCCGCGGCTGGTTGGGCGTGGTCATTCAGGAAGTGAACAAGGACCTGGCCGAGTCGTTCGGCCTGGAGAAACCAGCCGGTGCGCTGGTGGCGCAGATTCAGGATGGTGGTCCGGCTGCCAAGGGTGGCCTGCAAGTGGGCGACGTGATCCTGAGCATGAATGGCCAGCCGATCGTCATGTCCGCTGACTTGCCACATCTGGTGGGCGCCCTCAAGGCCGGTTCCAAGGCTAATCTGGAAGTGATTCGCGAAGGCAAGCGCACAAACGTCGAATTGACCGTCGGCGCCATCCCTGAGGAAGGCAAGGAGCTGGACTCGCTGGCCAAGTCAGGCGTGGAACGTAGCAGCAATCGTCTGGGCGTGGCTGTGGCGGAGCTTACGCCAGAGCAAAAACGGACCCTGGAGCTGCAAGGTGGTGTAGTGATCAAGGAGGTGCAGGAGGGGCCTGCGGCCATGATCGGCCTGCAACCAGGCGACATCATCACTCACCTGAACAACCAGGCAATCGGTTCGGCCAAGGAGTTCACCGACATCGCCAAGGCGTTGCCGAAGAATCGTTCAGTCTCGATGCGGGTTCTGCGTCAGGGCCGTGCGAGTTTCATTACCTTCAAGCTGGCCGAGTGATCGCTTAGCTGTCCCCAAAAAAAACCGCCTCGAAAGAGGCGGTTTTTTTGTGTCCGAAAAGACTCAGCCCATCATGTCCTTGACCATGCGCTCCTGCTCCATGAGCTCGCGCTGCCTGGCGTCGATGCGTGACGACAGCGGGAAATTGCTGCCCGCGCGCCGTTTGGCGAAGTCCAGTTGCTGGATGGCCTGCCGGTAGTCGCCCACCAGGGCGAAGTATTCGGCGCGGGCCTGGTGCAGGCCGATGATGTTGCCCGACAGTCCGCGGGTCTCTGCCACCATGTACCAGACATCCGGATCGTCCGGACGAGTCTTGAGCAGGTTCTCCAGAGCCTTCTCGGCGTCGGCGGGGCGGTTCTGCTTGAGCAGCAAGTCGACGCGCACCTGATTCAGCGGATAGTTGCCCGGGTACTGGGTCAGCATCCGGTCGACGCGAGCCTGAGCGTCTGGCAGCTTGTTGCTTGTGATATCCAGATCGACCTGGGCCAGGTTATAGATGATCTCGTTGGGCGATTTGGCCAGGAGCTGCTTGAGGTTTTCCCGGGCCTCATTCAGCTGGCCACCCTTGATCTGCGCGATCGCCAAGCCATAGCGGGCCACGTCGTTCTTCGGATTTTCATCCAGTTGCGCCCGGAAGCGCTTGGCGCCCAGCCCCGGAGTTTCTTCGTAGATCAACTTGACCCGTGCGCGAATCAACTGATAACGCATGCTGTCCTCGATGCCACCTGGCCTTGCCTGTTCGGCGCGGTTGCGGGTGTCGGCGATTCGGGATTCAGTCACCGGGTGAGTCAGCAGGAATTCAGGGGGCCTGGCGTCGAAACGGTACTGGCGCATCAGCCGTTCGAACATGGTCGGCATGGACCGCGGATCATAGCCGGCCTTTTCCAGGTTCTGGATGCCGATGCGGTCGGCTTCCTGTTCGTTCTGGCGAGAGAAACGTCGTTGTTCCTGGATGGCTGCTGCCTGGGTGCCGGCAATGGCCGCGATCCCGGCGTCACCCCCACCGGCGGCGGCGATCACAATGCCGGCCAGCAGAGCTGCCATCATAGGCACCTGCATGCGTTGTTGAGCTTCGACGCCCCGGGCAAAGTGGCGTTGTGACAAGTGCGCCAGTTCGTGGGCCATGACCGAGGCGTATTCACCTTCGGTCTGCGCATTGAGGAACAGTCCACCGTTGACCCCGACGATTCCGCCTGGTGCGGCGAAAGCGTTGAGCTGCGGGCTGTTGATCAGGATGAACTCCAGGCGTCGGTCGTTGACCTGGCTGGTCTCCACCAGTTTGTAAACGCTGGACTCGACGTAGTCCTTGAGCTGTGGATCGTTGAGCTGTGAGACCTGACTGCGCAGCAAGGCCAGCCAGGCGCGACCCAACTGGTGCTCCTGTTGCGGCGAGACGATGGCAGAACTGGCGTCGCCAAGTGACGGCAGGTCGTCGGCGAAGCCCGGTGAGGCAAGCAGGCAAGCGAGCGTCAGCAGGGTGGGGCGCAGAAATGTCATGCACGAAGCCTTAGTCGACAAAGACCCTACTGTAGCCGGACACCAGGCCCGGGACCAGATATTCTAAGTCGCTCAACGACCTGCTGCGGAGTGAACCGATGACCGATGCTGTAGCCCCCGATGCCGAACTGGACGCCAGCGGCCTGAATTGTCCGTTACCACTGCTCAAGGCCAAGCTGGAACTCAATCGCCTGGCCAGCGGCGCCGTGCTCAAGGTGACCGCAACGGATGCGGGCTCCCAGCGCGATTTTCGCACCTTTGCCCGACTGGCCGGTCATACGCTGCTGCGTGAAGAAGACGACAACGGCGTCTACCGTTATTGGCTGAAGAAAGCCTGAAAATCAACAGCGGCCCTTAAGGATTTTTAATGTTCAAAGTGTTACGCGACTGGATCCAGCGCTACTTCTCCGACGAAGAGGCGGTGGTGCTGGCAGTGTTGCTGTTCCTGGCCTTCACGGCAGTCCTCACGCTGGGCGGCATGCTCGCGCCGGTGCTGGCAGGGATGGTGCTGGCGTACCTGATGCAGGGGCTGGTCATGACACTGGAACGGATGCGGCTGCCTGGCGCCATGGCGGTAGGGCTGGTGTTCGCCCTGTTCATGGGGTTGTTGGTGGTGTTCGTCGTCGTGATCATGCCGCTGCTCTGGCATCAGTTGGTGACCTTGTTCAATGAATTGCCCGGGATGCTCGTCAAATGGCAGTCGCTGTTGTTGCTGTTGCCGGAGCGCTATCCGCATCTGGTGTCCGATGAACAGGTACTGCAGGCCATAGAGGTGGTGCGCGGCCAGATCGGCAAGTTCGGCCAGTGGGCGCTGACGTTTTCTTTGTCCAGCCTGCCGCTTCTGGTGAACATCATGATCTACCTGGTGCTGGTGCCGATCCTGGTGTTTTTCTTTCTCAAGGATCGGGAAATGATCGGGCGCTGGGTCCGTGGCTATCTGCCTCGCGAGCGGGCGCTGATCACCCGGGTGGCCCAGGAAATGAATCGCCAGATCGCCAACTACATTCGCGGAAAAGTCATCGAGATTTTCATCTGCGGCGGCGTGACCTACATCGGCTTCGTGGCCCTGGGGCTCAATTACGCGGCATTGCTGGCGCTGCTGGTGGGCATTTCGGTGGTGGTGCCGTATG
Organism: Pseudomonas sp. FG-3G; assembly: GCF_901007645.1. Lineage (NCBI taxonomy): Bacteria > Pseudomonadati > Pseudomonadota > Gammaproteobacteria > Pseudomonadales > Pseudomonadaceae > Pseudomonas > Pseudomonas sp. FG-3G. The sequence goes on along the minus strand of NZ_CAAKGZ010000026.1, from coordinate 124,738 downwards.
TCGGGACCGTGGTGGTGACCGTGCCCGTGGCGTTGATCGCGCTGTTCCAATGGGGATGGAGCGATCAGTTCATTTATCTGATGGCCGTCTACGGGATCATCCAGGCGCTTGATGGCAACGTGCTGGTGCCGCTGCTGTTCTCCGAGGCGGTGAACCTGCATCCGGTGGTGATCATCTGCGCGGTATTGCTGTTTGGCGGGCTGTGGGGGTTTTGGGGCGTGTTCTTTGCCATTCCCCTGGCAACACTGTTCAAGGCTGTGCTGGATGCGTGGCCGAGCCGTGAGCCGGTGGTGGCGCCGTTGCTGTAGCAGCCGCTACTTATCCGGTGAGGCGGGTGGCCTCATCGCGAGCAGGCTCGCTCCCACAGGGGATTTGTTAACGCCGAAAATCCAGTGTGGGAGCGAGCCTGCTCGCGATAGCGCCAGAACAGGTAACAAAAAACTTCAGGCCTGATTCAGAGCCTGCGCCGCCGCCAACACCGCATCCACATGCCCCGGCACCTTCACGCCGCGCCATTCCTGGCGTAGCACGCCATCCTTGTCGATCAGGAACGTGCTGCGATCAACGCCCAGGTATTCCTTGCCGTAGAGTTTTTTCAACTTGATCACGTCGAACAGCTGGCAGACGGCCTCGTCCTTGTCGCTGATCAGCTCGAACGGAAACTCCTGCTTGCACTTGAAGTTCTCGTGGGACTTGAGGCTATCGCGCGATACGCCGAACACTTCGGTGTTGGCAGCCTGGAACTGGGCGTACTGGTCACGAAAACCCTGGCCTTCGGTGGTGCACCCCGGGGTGCTGTCCTTGGGATAGAAGTAAATCACCACCTGCTTGCCTTTAAGGGCCGCGAGGCTGACGGTGTGCCCGCTGGTGGCGGGCGCCTGGAAATCGGTAACCGGTTGGTCGATGGCAACGGCCATGAACGCTTCCTTACATTGGGTTTTGGGGGCGCCACGGTTCGATCAGGGCATCGAGGTTCATCGCGTCGGCGAAATCCAGGAACTGATCGCGCAGCCAACTGATCTGGGTGCCGGCCGGCAGTGTCACGGTGAACGTGGCATTGAGCATGGTGCCGCCTGTCTGCGGGGCCTGGTAGGTGTCGCAGGTCAGGTTTTCCAGCTCGACATGGTGGTCCATGAAGAACTGGCACAGCTCGTTGATGATGTCCGGGCGATAGGCCGAACTCACATACGCCACGTAGGGCAGGGCCTGGGGGCGGTTCTCCAGGGCGGCGCTGCGCACCACGTTGACGGTGAAGGCGTGTTTCTTGGCCAGCACCGGCAGGCTCGCTTCCAGGCGGGCCAGGGCGTCCCAGCTGCCGGAAATCTCAAGCACGAGCGCACTGCATTCGCCATGACGGGTCAGGCGTGAAGTTACGACGGCGCAGCGATTTTCATGGCTGGCGCGGCACAGGACGTTAGTCAGCTCCATGGGGTTGGCGCCAAGGGCACTGATAACAAGGAATTGTTCGCGGACTGTGGGGGTGGACATGCAGCATTCCTAAAGCGATGAGCGGTCGGCACTTTTGCAGCTCGGCACGGCGACAGACCGGGATAAACGAACGACTCAAGCCCTGTGCCTGGGGTTGCGCTGCATTCCGGGACGGCGGGAATGCGGCAGGACAAACGCAGGAATGGGGCTTGTGGCGACGAATAACGGAGGCTGGGAACCGGCGTATGAGCTTATCGGTACCGATCAAAGCCTGAAGGGTAGCGAAAACCATCGCCAAGGGGAATGGTAGTTCGCTTGTACAAGCATCTTGGCGCCAGTACCATTACCGCTCTCTTTTTCCGGCAGGAGCGGTTTCATGATTGCGGGCAGTATGGTGGCACTGGTCACACCCATGGATGCACAAGGGCGTCTTGACTGGGCCAGCCTCAGCAAACTCGTGGACTTCCACCTTGAAAACGGCACCCATGCCATTGTCGCCGTCGGTACCACTGGCGAATCGGCAACCCTCGATGTCAACGAGCACATCGAAGTCATCCGTGCCGTGGTCAAGCAGGTCGCTGGCCAGATTCCTGTTATCGCCGGTACCGGCGCCAACTCGACCCGCGAAGCCGTCGAGCTGACCCGCAACGCCAAGGAAGCCGGTGCCGACGCGTGCCTGCTGGTCGTGCCGTACTACAACAAGCCAACCCAGGAAGGCTTGTACCAGCACTTCAAGCACATTGCCGAAGCGGTCGACATCCCGCAGATCCTCTACAACGTTCCCGGCCGCACTTCCTGCGACATGCAGGCCGAGACCGTGATTCGCCTCTCCACCGTGCCGAACATCATCGGTATCAAGGAAGCCACCGGCGACCTGGACCGCGCCAAGGCCATCCTCGCTGGCGTGAGTGATGACTTCATCGTGCTGTCCGGCGATGATCCGACCGCGGTCGAGCTGATCCTGCTGGGTGGCAAGGGCAATATCTCCGTCACCGCCAACGTCGCTCCGCGCGAAATGGCCGACCTGTGCGAGGCTGCGCTCAAGGGCGACGCCGAGACCGCGCGGGCAATCAACGAAAAACTGATGCCGTTGCACAAGGATCTGTTCATCGAAGCCAACCCGATTCCGGTGAAGTGGGCTTTGGTTGAAATGGGCCTGATGCATCAAGGCATCCGCCTGCCGCTCACCTGGCTGAGCGAAGCCTGTCACGAACCGCTTCGGCAGGCCATGCGCCAGTCGGGCGTCCTGGTTTAATTGAGGAAGTACAACGCATGAAGCGAATGGCCGGACTTTCCGCACTTGCCTTGATTATCTCCAGCACCAGTGGCTGCGGATGGGTCTGGGGCCCGGAAGGTTACTTCCGCGACCGTGGTAGCGATTACCTGGAAGCGCAACAGACTGCACCGATGCAACTGCCTCCCGATGTGAATGTCGCCAAACGTCTGGATCCGCTGTTGCCGATCCCGCGTAATGTGGCCGACGACAGCGTCAAGGGCGAATACATCGTCCCCCGTCCACAGCCGCTCTCGGCCATGGCCGATGCCAGCGACTACACCCTGCAGAAGAGTGGCGATTCAAGCTGGGTCATGGCCCAGCATCCACCGGCCGAAGTCTGGCCCGTGGCGATCCAGTTCTTCCAGGACAACGGTTTCCGCCTGGATGAGCAGCGCCCGCAAACGGGCGAATTCACCACGACCTGGCAACGTGCCGATGAGCTGTCCGCCGCCATGGCCAAGCGCCTGAGCGCCGCCGGTGTCGGTGCCGACAGCGAAAGCCGCGTGCGGGTTCGCATCGAGCCGGGCGTGCAGCGCAACACCAGTGAAATCTATGTGGTCAGCGCCGAACGTCCTGCCGGCAGCACCGCCGATGTGGCCTTCACCAACCGTTCAGTCAACACCGGCCTGGACGCTGCGCTGGTGGACGACATGCTCGCCAGCATGAGCCGTACCGCAGAACAGGGCGGTTCGGTTTCGATGCTTGCATCCCGGGACTTCGACGTCCCGAGCCGCGTCAGCTTGAGCGAAGACGGCAGCGGCAACCCGGTGCTCAACGTCGGCTCCGACCTGGATCGCGCCTGGTCGAGCGTAGGTCGTGCGCTGGAACAAGGTGAGTGGCGGGTTGAAGACATCAACCGCAGCCTGGGCCTGTACTACATCAACCTCGCCGAAAAGGCCGAGAAGAAAGATGAGAAGCCTGGCTTCTTCAGCGGTCTGTTCGGCAGCGCGCCGGACAAGGAAGAAATTGAAGCCCGTGCCGAGCGTTATCAGGTTCGCCTGAGCAAGGTGGGTGACAACGTTCAGGTGACCGTCGAGAAAAACATCAACACCGTGGCGCCGGCCGATGTGGCCCGCAAGGTATTGAGCGTGATTCAGGACAACCTGGGCTGATCCGATGCGTTTTGCCGTTCTCGGCAGCGGTAGCCAAGGGAACGGCACGCTGATAGCCAGCGCCGGCACGTATGTGCTGGTCGATTGTGGTTTCTCTTTGCGAGAAACCGAGAAACGCCTGTTGCGCCTGGGTGTGCACCCGGCGCAATTGAGCGCGATACTCGTAACCCACGAACATGCCGACCACGTGCATGGCGTGGGTTTGCTGTCTCGGCGCTACAATCTGCCGGTGTACCTGAGCCGTGGAACACTGGAGGGGCTGCGTAAGCCCATCGAACCTGCTGGCTTCGTCGCCGGTGGCGAGCAACTGCGCATTGGTGCTCTGGAAGTCAGTGTGGTCAGCGTGGCGCACGACGCCCGGGAGCCAACGCAGTATGTGTTCAGCGACGGTGAGCGGCGCTTTGGGTTGCTGACCGACCTGGGTTCGTATTGCGACAGGGTGATGGACAGCTACCGGGATCTCGATGCATTGATGATCGAGTCCAACCACTGCCGTGACATGCTGGCGCGCGGGTACTACCCGTACTTTCTCAAGCAGCGGGTAGGCGGGGAACACGGACATTTGAACAACCACCAGGCGGCGTTCCTGGTGGCCGAGTTGGGCTGGCAAGGCCTGCAACACCTGGTCCTGGCCCATCTGAGCAGCAAGAACAACCTGCCGCAGCTGGCCCGGCAATGTTTCGTCGACACCCTCGGGTGCGACCCGGACTGGCTGCAACTGGCCGATCAAGATTCAGGGCTCGACTGGCGACATATCGCCTAGCCCATCTACTTAGCAAGCGGAGCCCATCATGGAAAAACGTGAAGAACTCTACCGCGGCAAAGCCAAATCGGTTTACAAGACCGACGACGCAGACCGCTTGATCCTGCTGTTTCGCAACGACACCTCGGCGTTCGACGGCAAGCGCATCGAACAGCTGGACCGCAAAGGCATGGTGAACAACAAGTTCAACGCCTTCATCATGCAGAAGCTCGAAGCCGCTGGCGTGCCGACCCAGTTCGACAAGTTGCTGGGCGACAACGAATGCCTGGTCAAGAAGCTGGACATGATCCCGGTCGAATGCGTCGTGCGTAACTACGCCGCCGGCAGCCTGGTCAAGCGTCTGGGCGTGGAAGAGGGCATGAAGCTCAACCCATACACCTTCGAGCTGTTCCTGAAGGACGACGCCAAGGGCGACCCGTTCATCAACGAATCCCACGTTGTGGCGTTCGGTTGGGGCACCGCCGAGCAACTGGCGCGCATGAAGGAGTTGTCCCTCAAGGTCAACGAGGTGCTGACCAAGCTGTTCGACGACGCCGGTCTGCTGCTGGTGGACTTCAAGCTTGAATTCGGTGTGTTCAGCGATGGCTCCATCGTCCTGGGTGACGAATTCAGCCCGGACGGCTGCCGCCTCTGGGACAAGGACACCAAGAAGAAGATGGACAAGGACCGCTTCCGCCAGGGTCTGGGTGATGTCATCGAAGCCTACGAAGAAGTTGCCCAGCGTCTGGGCGTGCCGCTGTAATCGACGCAAGCATCTGATAGCACGGAAAAAATTTCGCCCGGGGGTTCGCTTCCGGCGAATGTGCTGGTATGATGCGCGCCACTGGAGAGATGCCGGAGTGGCCGAACGGGACGGATTCGAAATCCGTTGTACTGGCGACAGTACCTAGGGTTCAAATCCCTATCTCTCCGCCATTATTGAATACGACTAAGCCCCTGAAATGGTTGAACATTTCAGGGGCTTTTTCGTTTCTGGGGTAGCATTTTTAGGGCCAAAAGGCTCGCTATGATGTCGTCCGATGCTAAAGGTCCGAGGGCTGGTCAAATACTCATGGTGAGCCATTTTTGATTAGAGCTATGCGGCGTCACTCATCTAGGTCGGGAAAAATGATTTTTCCTACGATCCAAGGTTCCACAATGTCGCTATGAACCGTACGTAAAAACGATCCCCATTCCTTCCGATTGTGAGCATCTGGTCCAATGATCGTCAGCATTAGGTACGCATCTTTGAAATCATCATAGGCATAGATAAGCCAGAAGTCGTTGTCAGGGTCTTCTGTTAGGGCTGTGCGGTAGTACTGGCGGCCGATTTGAGTCCAACGAGCTTGTGTTTCTGCAGTGCTCGCCAAATGGATGTGACACATATCGCTCAGATCGAGCTGTTCATCTCTGCCAAAGATAGCCGGAAGCTCGCCGCACACCTTGTAGTTATAAAAGTGTGCGGCAATATTTTTCCAGTTCTGTGTTTGTTCAAAAAGTGCGGAAATTTTAACGGCTGGCATCCACGCCTACTTTGTAATAGGAAGCTTGCCAGTGATTACAAAATTATCGAACACTTTCTGACCATCACGTGCAGCTTGTCGAACGTCAAGAAATGTCAGCTCTTCGTGAGTGACTTTTCTGCGCGCTTTCTCGACTTTTTTTGTGGTAGCCATCGGAGCCTCCGAGGTGTGTGTATTCATGCTGATCAGCTTATGTGATTAATCGAGTCCGGGCAAACCGGAGGGTTTCAGTGTCATCGAACCATGCTCGTTTCGACGAAATGGGCCCCGTCAGGGGCCCTTTGAACTAGGCCGGCTCTGCATCCAATCGTCGGGCTATGACATCGAGCACGTCACAGCCATCTCTCAAGGGGATACAGCACAGCTGTGCAAAGTCCTGAAGGATTACCGAGTCGCTGGGAATGTCCCCGCGCATTGCGAGGTTCTCTAAAAGCTGGGTAACTGCGCGAATTCTATAGCCCGCCGTGTCAAGCAGTATGTGCAAAGGCGCAGAGGTATCGACGAAGAGGGGTTGATCGTCGGCATTACTGGTAAGAGCCATGTATCTATTCATTTTTTAAATTCCATTTGATTGAGGACCTTCTTAATCGTCGCCAAACGAATAAGGTGGTAGCTGTACGCGGGTTGGCGAACCGGACAAATAGAAAAACCGGCAGATCCAAAGATCTCCCACGCACAGCTACCGAAAAGCAGCATATTGCGCACGGTAGCGTTCCGCAATCCGCGAGAGGTTCCTGCATATTTGTCATGGGTCGCCAAACCCAAGCCGCTCCTACGAACGACGCTTGGACTATAGGGCCCTTCTGTAGAAATCATCAATCAGATGATGCGTAAGAAGATTCCCTGAATTATGTGGCCGGGAAATGTCAGAAAAGTCCCCGCAGCAATTGCGTCTCCCCACTTTTTTCGATCCCGGCCAACCCCCTCCACGACCTGCATAACCACAGTGTCTTCCAGGCCGAAAGCTTTGTGTCAATTCGACTAATGGTCTATAGCTCAAGGCATGCCTGCCGATAAGAAGGCTAACCCCCATAGAAGGAGTGCCCCCCATGATGCGGTTCTTTGCCGACCTGGGCTTTCGCTGGAAAATTACCCTGCCGATTGCTTTTCTGGCGCTGTTGTTGGTGTTGATGGGGTGGTCGGGCATGCGAGGCATCGACCAGGTGACGGCGTCCAGCACACAGCTGACCAAGCGTTACTTGCCGGCCATCAGCTTGCTGCTCAATGCCGATCGCGATCTTTACCAGGCTTTTGTTGCCGAGCGTAGTCTGCTCGATGGTCATGCGGACGAGCATCTGACAGCGCTGAGCGCCAGTCATGAGGAGAATGCGAAGCAGGCTTATGATCGCGTGCAGCAATATGCCGCGATGCAGCCCGGTGCCGAGGCGCTGGCGTTGGTCAGTCAGTTCAATGACGCTTTTGTAAAGTGGAAGCAGGTTTCGAGGCGCGTAATGGAGCTGTCCGTGGGGGATATGGAGGCGGCCAGCAAACTGAGTTTTGGTGACGGCGAACGCCTGTTCGAGGCCATGCGTGATCCCATCGACAAACTTGGCGAGCTGGAAGACCAGGCGTCCCACCGCGAGGGAGACGCGGCGATAGAAAATGGCGAGGAAGTGGGGGTGCATCAGGGCGGCATTCTGTTGATCGGTCTGCTTGGCTGCATTCTGGTCGTTGTTGCCCTGCCACTGGTCGTGCTGCGTCCTATGCGTCGCTTGCTCAGCCGCGTCGAGCAGATTGCAGAGGGTGGCGGTGATTTGAAGGCGCGTCTTGAGGTTCGTTCGGCTGACGAGCTGGGCCAGCTCGGCAGCGCATTCAACCGCTTTCTCGACAAACTGCAGCCGCTGATCGCCGAGGTGGGCCGGGTGACCGGAGAGGTCGATGCCGCGGCACGCGCCATGGCCAGCATGGCTGCGACCAATGACCAATTGATCAGCAGCGAGCATGCGGCACTCGATCAGGTCAGCACCGCCGCGACCCAGATGAGCGCCGCCGTGCATGAAGTCGCCCACAACGCGCTGAATGCCTCGGATGCTGCACAACAGGCCACCAGTCAGTCCCGTGATGGTGCCGACGTTGTCAGCAGCACCATCGAATCGATCCGCCAACTGGCCCAGGAAGTGGAAAGCGCGTCGGGAACCATCGAGGCCTTGGCCCAGGAAACCTCCAGTATCGGCGCGGTCCTCGAGGTGATCCGTGGCATCGCTGAACAGACCAATCTGCTTGCACTGAACGCCGCCATCGAGGCTGCGCGAGCCGGCGAGCAAGGCCGCGGTTTTGCGGTCGTGGCTGACGAAGTCAGGGCGCTGGCGGCGCGGACCCAGGATTCGACCAAGGATATCCAGGTCCGTATCGAGCGCTTGCAGTCGGGTGTCGCCAAGGCCGTTCAAGCCATGCACGTCGGTAGCACCAAGGCCCGTGACAGCGTCGAGCGGGCAGCGAGTGTCGATCAGGTGCTCAGCGGCACGGGCGGTTCCATACAGCGGATCAACGATATGGCCGCGCAGATCGCCAACGCTTGCGAAGAGCAGAGCAGTGTCACTGAGGAAATCGCCCGCAACATCTCCGACATCCGCGACCTGTCCAACGAGGCGGCGCAGAACTCTGCCCAGAGCATGCATGCCAGCCAGCAGCTTTCCGGGCTGTCGAGGACATTGGCGGAGTTGACCGGCCGTTTTCGCACCTGAGTCCAGGCGCGATGGTGAGCACCCTCCCAGCCTTGGCGGCGCTCACCAGCGAGCGCTTGCGAGCCCTGCATCAGGACGGTTTCGTCCTGATGCCTGCGGTGTTGAGCAGCGCGCAAATCACCGACCTGCGCCATGCAATCGATCGCCTCAAGCCTCAGCACTGGGACTACAGCGGCGTGATCGATCACTACAAATGCGTGTTCAATCGCGATCCGTTCTGGTTGCCGTTTCTCGATATGGACGGGGTGATCGAGCTGGCCGAGGCGGCTCTGGGGGATGATTGCCACATCATTGGGCAGACTGCCTGGCGGTGCCATCCCGGTTTTGTCGGCGCCCCGTTGCACCTGGATTACCTGGCAATGGCATTGCCACCTCAGCTTCTGGCCGATCCAGCTTTCGAGTTGCCGATGCAGATTTTCACCGCACAGTTTTACCTCGACGACATCAATGCCGAACTGAGCCCCACCTGCGTCATTCCCGGCAGTCATCGGGCGGGGCGGGCGCCCGTGGCGGGCGAAACGCAATGGCAAGGGCGCGTCGCGCAACCGGTATTGTGCCGGGCGGGGGATGTGCTGGTGCTGCGTAGCGAGTTGTGGCATGCCGGCAGCGAGAACCGCAGCGTCGATCGTTCACGTTATATGCTGCAGGTTCACTATGGCCGGCGGATGATCGCGCAGAAGTTCTCGCCTTATCTGTACTGGCAATTCAACCCTGCTGTGCTGGCCGCCGCGACACCTCGCCAACGGCGCCTGTTGGGCGATCACCAGGAGGCTGAGTACGATTGACCTCCTGGCATCGGTTACGTCACGGGGCGACGTCAGATCCAGACATCATTGACCGCTGTTCGCTCATTGGTTTCATCGCCCGTGTTAATGACACCGCGAGGTTCGATCAACAGCAATTTCACTTCCAGTGCGGCGCTGGGCTTGTGCTCAACACCTTTTTTCACCACGTACATCTCGCCTGGGCCAATCGTCACCGCGCCGTCCCGAAAATCAATGCGAAGCTCGCCTTCCAGCACGATGAAGGTTTCATCGGTATCGGCGTGGGTATGCCAGACGAAGTCACCTTCGAGCCGGACGATCTTGAACTGGTAGTCGTTCATTTCGGCCACGACTTTCGGGGCCCACTGTTCCTGGAAGAGTGTGTATTTCTGAGCGAAATTGATGGGGGAGTAGTGAGTGCTCATGGGGAATGCTCGTCTTGTGAAGGGGGTGAGCGCGACCTTACTGCCTGAGCCTGAGCAGGTATTGGATGATTGTGCAGCTTTTGTGGGGGCTGGCGCCCGACGTCAGCGCAGCATTTTCAGCCAGCGTGCTGGTGAAATGCCGAAAGCCTGGGTATGTAGCCGGGTCATGTGGCTCTGATCGAAAAAACCGCACGCCAGGGCCGCTTCACTTAATGGCATGCCCTGGATAACCAGAAGACGGGCTTTATTCAGGCGTCGCTGGTTGATATACCGATAGGGGCTGGTGCCATACAGAGCGCGAAAGTCCCGGGACAGGCTCCATCGATCCCGGCCACTGGCCTGGACCAGATCATCCAGACTGATGGGCTGGTCAAGGGCATCATGAATGAACAGTCGTGCGCGCTCTGCCGCCGAGTAGTCGATCAATCGCCGCCCACGCCGGTTACCCGCTGCGCTGTCCAGTGCCTGGGCCACATCGTAGATGCCGTCCTCCTCTTCCAGCGGATCGAGTGGATGATCCATGCAGCGCAACAATCTGCGCGTAGCCACATTGAGGTGAGGATCGTTCGACAAACCTCCTTCGATGAAGGGCAAGGGTTTGCCGCCCAGCACTTGCTGGATCACGGAGGGCTCTACATAGAACATCCGGTAACGAAAGCCGTCGCTCGTGCCTGCTTCGCCATCGTGAACTTCGTCCGGGTGCAGGACGATGGTTCCGCCGGGCTGGCTATGGCGTTTTCTATGGCGGTAGTTGAAGCTCTGAACACCGCAAAGCGTGACGCCGATGGCGTAGGTGTCATGCCGGTGGGTGGTGTAACCATGGCCACTGAAATAGGCTTCGATGCGTTCCATTTTCCGCGATTCAGGAGCCCGCACCAGCCAGTCGCGATCACGATTTGATTGAGTCATTTAGACCGGCCTCTCGCTTTTGTCTGCACACGATACCTGCCTGATATGCCTTGGCGCAGTAAAAAGCGAGACCCGGATTCTTCAGGACGCAGAAAGCTGCTCGTTACGCAGGGCGGCTTACTGGTCGTACAGTGCGTCGCTGTTTCAGATTTCTTTCACGGGTGTCTCACCCTGGGCACTCTTGATCAGCCCGATGACGTGAAGGCAGTCAGCCTTGTTCACATAGGATTCGCCGCTGGCGATCGTTTCGTGGTTGCCGGCTCTCAAGCGCCACCGCCATTGGCCTTTTCCAGTGCTCTGGGTGCCTCGGGTCTGCCTGTAGATCTCAAAATACATCGGTTCGCTCCCTGCGATTAATTCATTCAAGACATGCTTTGCACATGTCGCTCCAAGCCTAGCCAAGCTGATAGTTTTGGCTATGGGAAATTCGTTTCCATTCGTTATCAAATATTGCCGATGTGGATTCGGATTTGCTCCGGCGACCCTTTTCAGGAAACAGGTCATCTTGGGGGCGCGGGGCTGGATAAAGTTCCGGTTTCGTTCTTGCGTTGCCTTGTGCGGTCCTGCTTAATACATTCCGATTCAGACGTTTGTCATTGACGTCCGGTCCGGGGAACCCGGGGGCTGGGAGCCCGATGGGACTGGAAAAACCTATAAGAAAAAGAGCCATCAAGTGACTGAATATCCAGGAGCGGATCTGCAAGGATGTCTAGCGCTTTCGCTTGTCATTCCAGTTTTCAACGAAGTCCAGTCCATAGATTTGTTTATCGCCAGAGTCGATCGGGTTTTTGCGAACGAGCCGCTGGTGACCCTGGAACTGGTGTTCGTCAATGACGGCAGTGTCGACGAAACATTGGTGCTGTTGCTGGAAAAACAGCGAGCCGACCCGCGCATCCGGATCGTTGACCTGAGCCGCAATTTCGGCAAGGAAGCGGCGCTGAGTGCCGGTCTGCAAGCGGCTCGTGGCCAGGCGGTGGTGCCGATCGACGTCGATCTGCAGGACCCGCCCGAGGTGATCCTGCAAATGATCGCCCACTGGCGCAACGGTGCCGAGGTGGTACTGGGCCATCGCATAAACCGTGACTCCGACTCTTGGGCCAAACAGGTTTCCGCCAACGGGTTCTATCGGCTGCACAATAAAATCGCCGACCATAAGCTACCGGAAAATGTCGGTGATTTTCGGCTGATGGATCGTTGTGTGGTCGATGCGCTGCAGAGCCTGCCCGAGTCCCGACGCTTCATGAAGGGCTTGTTTGCCTGGGTAGGATTTCGAACCACCGTCGTGGATTACGTCAGGCCCGAGCGTGCGGCCGGTGAAAGCAAATTCAACGGCTGGCGGCTGTGGAACTTTGCCCTGGAGGGCATCACCAGTTTCAGCACCGAACCGCTGCGTATCTGGACCTACCTGGGGCTTAGCGTCTCGCTGGTGTCCTTTTCGTTTGCCGTGTTCATCGTGCTACGGACGCTGATTTCCGGGGTCGATCTGCCAGGCTATGCCTCCCTGATGGTGGCCGTCACGTTCCTGGGCGGGTTGCAACTGATCGGCATCGGCGTACTGGGTGAATACCTGGGCCGGACCTATATCGAATCCAAACGCCGACCGGTTTTTCTGGTACGGCGCATCTATGACGCCAAGGACTGACAATGGATCTCAAGGAAACCGACATCCTGGGGCCCGATATCGGGCAGCATTGGTACTATCGTTCCAAGGCGCGCGCCATGCTCCACATGCTCAAAGGCACATCGGCCAAAACACTGCTGGATGTGGGGGCCGGATCGGGCTTTTTTTCCCATCACTTGTTGTCCCATACCGAGACGGCACGGGCCTGGTGCGTAGACATCAGTTACCCGGCCGACTCCGATGCCAGCACCGCCGGCAAACCCGTCCACTACCGGCGCGCCATCGACGCGCTGGACGCGGATCTGGTGTTGTTGATGGATGTGTTGGAACACGTGGACGATGACATGGGCCTGCTCAAGGCTTATGTCGACAAGGTGCCCTCTGGCACCCGCTTCCTGATCACCGTGCCGGCGTTCCAGTTTCTCTGGAGCGGGCATGATGTGTTTCTGGAACACAAACGCCGTTACACCCTCGGGCAACTGGAGGGGGTCGTGGCCCAGGCGGGTTTGCAGGTGCACAAAAGCGCTTACTATTTCGGCCTGGTGTTTCCGATCGCCGCCGCCGTGCGCCTGTTGCAACGCAACACGTCCGGCGCGCCGGCCAGCTCGCTCACTCGGCATCATCCGCTGGTCAATGGCGTGTTGAAGTCGCTGTGCAGCCTGGAGCTTGCGTTTATGGGCGCCAATCGCGTGGCCGGCCTGACGGTGTTCTGTCTGGCACAAAAACCATGATCTGGACGCGTTCGCCGTTGCTGCGACGTGGGCTGCGGTTCGCCATGACGGGCTTGTTCGTGACCGCTGTGCATGTGCTGGCTGCCGTGTTGTTTGTGCACCTGATCCTGGCCAGCCCGCCGTTGGCCAACGGTTTTGCGTTTGTGGTGGCAACCGTGGTGTCTTACCTGATCAACACGCTCTGGAGTTTCTCCAGCCGATTGCATGGCCGCACGCTCGGCCGTTTCGTGGTGGTGTCGATCGGCGGATTCTGGCTGGCGATGCTGGTGGCCTGGGTGGCGCAGAGCGCGGGGCTGAATTACCTGGCGGGCATTGCTGCCGTGGCGCTGATCATCCCGGTGTTTACCTTCATCTTGCATAATTTCTGGACGTATCGATGACCGTTCGTGGCGAGCGTTATCTGGTTTCCCTGTTGCCCGTATTGTTGGGCGTGCTGGCGTTTCTGATGGTCATCGGCCCTCGGGTGTTGAACCCGACGAATATCGCCTGGCTGGGGGAGGGCGATGCGGCGACTCATTATCTGGGATGGGCGTTTTTCCGTGATTCGCCCTGGACCTTTCCGTTGGGCATGAACCCTTCCTATGGCTTGGAGTTGGCCAACGGGATCATTTTTTCCGATTCCAACCCGCTGCTGGCGTTCATATTCAAGCCCTTCAATGCTTGGCTTCCCGAGACGTTCCAGTATTTCGGGCTGTGGCTGCTGGCGTGTTTTGTCCTGCAGGCCTGGTTTGCCTGGAAGCTGGTGGGGCTGCTGACGCCTTCGGTCTGGATCAGGTTGTTGGGGGCCGGGTTGTTCGTGTTTTCGCCCCCGATGTTTCTGCGCATGGGAGGGCATCTTTCCTTGTCCGGGCATTTCCTGATCCTGGCGGCGCTGTACCTGGCGTTGCGGCCCGGTCTTCAAAAGCGACGCCTGGCCTGGGGCGTGCTATTGGCCGCGACGGTGCTGGTGCATGCCTATCTGTTGGCGATGGTGGCATTGATCTGGCTGGCCGATCTGGCCAGCAAAGCCATCAAGGGCCGGTTATCCCGGCGCAATGCCTTGATCGAGCTGGCCGGGCTGTTTCTGCTGGTCGCATTCTGCTGCTGGCAAGCGGGTTATTTCAGTGTGGGCGGCGGGACCGTGGCGGGTGGTTTTGGCTTGTATCGTCTGAATCTCTTGTCGGTGGTGAACCCCAGTGGCTGGTCATACGTATTGCGCGACATGCCCCAGGGACCCGGGGACTACGAGGGTTTCAATTACCTGGGGTTGGGGGTGCTGATGCTGGCCATCTGCGCCGGCGTGGCACTGCTGCAAGGCAACACCGGCCTGGCGGAGGCCGTGCGTCGCAGACCTCTATTGCTGTTGGCGCTGATCGGGCTGACGCTTTTTTCACTGACCAACAAGCTCGGTATTGGCATGCTGGATGTGCATTACTGGTTGCCGAAAACCATCGAGCAGTTGGCGAACGTCTTTCGCGCGGCCGGTAGGATGTTCTGGCCGGTGTTCTACATTCTCGTGTTTACGCTGATCTTTTTGGTGGTCCGAGGCAATAAGCCACGAGCTGCGGTGTGTCTGCTGGCGGTGGCCCTGGTGGTGCAGGTTCTGGATACCCGCAGCGGGTGGGCAGGCCTGCGCAAGAGCCGGATGATGCCGACCGCCGCGAGCTGGCCGACGCCCCTGGCCGACCCGTTTTGGGCCAGCGCGGCAAATCACTACGCCAAGGTCCGGTCGTTGTTGCCGCAGAATCAGCCGGACAACTGGCTGTTGATCAGCCAATACGCCCAGAACCATGGTCTGGAAACCGATAGCGTGTACTTGGGGCGGATGGGCACTCGGGAGATCGAACACGCTCAACGGCACGCAGGCCAAATGCTCGCCACCGGTCAGTATGAAGCGGATTCCCTCTACATTCTCGACAGCCGCACCGCGCTCGAAGCGATCAAAACCGTTAATCGCCAGACCGATCTGCTGACCCGTCTTGATGGCCTCGTGGTGCTGGCACCGGGATGGAAGACCTGTACCCAATGCCCACCGATAGCGCAGGAGACGCTGGACGTGCAGGTCAAGCCAGGTGAGCGCCAGGTGTTCAACCGAATAAACGCGATGTTGGTCAGCGGCTGGGGGCGCGTCGAAGATTGGGGCACCTGGTCGGAAGGTGCTCAGGCAGAGCTTGTATTGCGTGTACCCCCTGAGGCCCGCGCCCTCTCGATCGAAGCTGCGGCGTTCGTACAGCCCCTGCATACCAGGCAGAGAATCGAGGTCTCGATCAATGGCGTTGCGGCCCTGTCGACGCAACTGACCCGCATGCAGGAGAACACCCTGGAGCTGTCATTGAGCCCGGCCATCCGCGAAGCGATTGCCGCAGATGGGCAGGTGCGTGTGCAGTTTCATCTACCCGACGCGGTCAGTCCCAAGGCGCTGGGGTTGGGGAGCGACGAGCGAGTCATGGCGTTGGGGCTGAAGTCTCTGACGGTGAATTAAGCCGGACGTCTTTATCGTGTGCTTCAAGGTTTTTTGCGCAGCGCTGAATGCACAATTTGAGGCTGTTTTTCGAAACGCTGATACGGCTGGAAGCGTTCATGCGTGAGCGCGCCGGCGCGGTGCAAATTCCGCTGCGCGAAACAAAAACCTGCGTCAGCCAAGTAAAGTCGAGGTATGGTTGCGACGGCTGAAACCACATCGTCATATTTTCGAACAGGAGTCGAACACATGCCTCACCTGCACATGGAGTACACCGCCAACCTGCCCAAGTTTGACGAGGGTGTCGTACTGCTGCGTCTGAATAATACGCTGGTGGCCTCCGGTCAGTTCGCTGCCGAGTCGGACATCAAAAGCCGGGCTGTGAAAATCGAGAATTTCCTGGTGGGCACCCTTTTCGAAAAGCGCGGTTTCGTGCACGTGAAGCTGGCCTTGTTGAGCGGCCGTTCGCCAGAGGTCAAGAAGCAGTTGGCCGAAAAACTGTTGGAGGTGATCCAGGAGGTGGGCGAATGGCCGGCTGACGTTTCCGTGCAACTGTGCGTGGAAATCCTCGACATCGACCGAGGCCCCTATGCCAAGGCTGTCGTCGGCGCCTGAGGGTCAGGTGCTTCGCGTCTTGACGATCCGCTCGCGCAGCCAGGTGCTATCAGCGGCCTGGCTGCACGGGCGTTCACGGTGAATCCCGACAAGCCTTCAAGCGCTTGATGGTTTGCCGGGCGGGATCAACCGTGGCCGCACCGGCATGGCACAGGTTGATACTCTGCAAGATGGCGCGCACATGCTTGTACATGCCCTCGGCTTTATAAGTGGGGCGCATGCCAGTGCGGGTGTTGATGAACAACTCGTCGTCGAAACAGGTCCGCAGTTTCTTGAGGCAGTAGCTGACCGTTGACTGGCTGACACACAACGCCTCGGATACACCGGTGACGCTGCTTTGCTCGTACACAGCGTTAAACACCATGAGGTCTTGCATATCGAGTTTTCTGAGGGAGTTACTGTTCAGCATCCGTTCTGTCTCTCTCTGTGCTCCTTGCGCGGATCTTGCGCAAACCAGACCTTTGATCCTAACGGAACGATCGTCCCAGGAGAATGCCAGGCGAGCGGTTTCACGGTCGCGAGTGGGACAGATAATGTAATGAACACGACGGATCGTTCAGCATTCGATTCTCTGGCCGATTGTTTAGCTCGTTGCGATCCAAGCTCCATCAAATCAAGGTTTAACCGGCTTTGGTGACGTGGGACTCTGCCAGGGTGTGTTTCCTGTGATGTCTTTTATGGACGGTTGGCCCGCAGCAATCCAATACCCTTCATTCGCCGCAATGGGGCCGGTGGGCAGGTTTATGTCCGGGGTCTCTCCCACGCTGTGTGCGCTACCCTCTGAACTGGCTTTTTGGGCACTCTGGCATTGTCGCCACGCCCGTCCTCCAGATACTTGTATTTCCTGTTGATCCTAAACAGTGTTCGTTGATCGCGAGCACAGGCTGACGGTGCTTTGTCGCCCGTCCGACATGAAAATACGAGCGTTCTCATGAGTTCTGCCCACCTCTCTTTTGCCCCCCTGCATCAAGCCCAGGCGTTCCTGGAGCAAAATCCGGATATTGAGCTGTTCGAGCTGTTTATTCTCGACAGCAACGGTGTGCCTCGGGGCAAACTGCTGCACCGGGATGAGTTGCTGGCGCTTTACGAAAGTGGGCGGCCCTTGCCCAGTACCATTCTCGGGTTGACCATCAATGGCGACGATGTGGAAAACTCCGGGCTGGTGTGGGATGTTGGCGACATCGATTGCCGGGCTTATCCCATCAGCGGCAGCTTGCAGCGAATGCCCTGGCGGCTGATCCCCACTGCGGCAGTGCAGGTCAGCATGCATCCTCAGGAAGGCATGCCCGCGACCATCGCCGATCCGCGTTATTTGCTCAGCCAAGTGATCGACGCTTTGCAGGCCGATGGCTATTACCCGGTGATGGCGGCGGAGCTGGAGTTCTATCTGTTGGACGCGCAGCGCGACAGCCAGGGCCGGCCGCAACCGGCGCGGGACGCTGATGGCGGCCGACCCGGTGCCACGCAGGTCTATGGCTTGCGCGAGCTGGAACAGATCGAACCGTTCCTGGCGGACCTCTATTCCGCCTGCAAGTCGCAGGGGATCCCGGCTCGAACGGCCATTTCCGAATACGCGCCGGGCCAGGTGGAAATCACCCTCGAACACCGCACCGATGCCTTGCAGGCCATGGATGAGGCGGTGCGCTACAAACGTCTGGTCAAAGGCGTGGCGCATAAACACGGCATGCAGGCGTGTTTCATGGCCAAGCCTTTCGCGGAACTGGCAGGTTCGGGCATGCACATGCACGTCAGCCTGGCGGATAGCGAGGGCCATAACCTGTTTGCCAGCGAAGCCGCCGATGGCACGCCGCTGCTGCGTCATGCGGTGGGCGGGATGCTCGACACGTTGCTCGACTCACTGCTGATGTTCTGCCCGAACGCCAATTCCTACCGACGCTTCCAGAGCAACAGCTACGCGCCGCTGGCGGCAACCTGGGGCGTGGACAATCGCACCGTGAGCCTGAGGATACCGGGCGGGCCAGCATTTTCGCGGCATATCGAACATCGTATTTGTGGTGCCGACGCCAACCCGTACCTGGCCGCCGCCGCGATACTGGCCGGCATCCATCGCGGCATTCGTGAACAGTGCGATCCCGGTGCGCCAGTGGCGGGCAACGGCTATGCCCAGGCGAGCGAATTGCTGCCCACCGACTGGCTCACCACCTTGCGCACGCTTGAAGCCTCGACCTGGGCCAGGCAAGCCTTCGGCGATGAGTTCCTCAGGGTGTACCTGGCGGTCAAACGCGCCGAATACCGCCAGTTCATGGGCGAGGTCGGAGAGCAGGACTGGCGTTGGTACATCCATCAGGCTTGAACTGAGCCCACAAGCTGCACGTCGGATCGGACGTGCGGCTTGCTACTTGAAAAATTATTTAATGGCAACTTTTTCACGAAAAATTGATAGTGACCTGCCTAAAGTTTGTGTTGCCGTAGCACAGTAGTTTTTCAAACTTTCCTGCGGTATTTGCTTTCCCTAGCGCAACTTCCAGGAAACTTTAAAACCTCATGCTGACCATTAAACCCGTGCGCCCCGAGTGGGTGACGCTGGTCGCCAGTGTCTTTTTATTAGTGGGCTTCAACGTTGTGCTCTGGCAGCACCTGCATACCATTACGGCAGGTGACGGCGGGGGCGTGCTGATCGGCGTGGCGTTTGCGGTGCTGGTGTTGTTCGCCTTCAACCTGATGCTGACAATGGTAGCGTTCCGTGGGCTGCTCAAGCCTGTGCTGATATTGCTTTTTCTGATCAGCGCCGGTGTGGCGTATTTCATGGCTCAGTATGGCGTGCTGATCGATGCCGGCATGTTTCGTAACTTTGCTGAAACCAATGCCACAGAGGTGCGTGATTTACTGTCGTTAAAGTTGTTTGCCTACCTCGGTTTATTAGGCGTGTTGCCGTCCTGGTTGTTATTTAAAACGCCGATCAGCTATCGCCGCTGGCCCAAAGAACTGTTAAGCAAGTTAGTGGTGAGTGGGGTGTCGGCGGCGGTGATCGGCATGGTCGCCCTGGCCAATTACCAAGGGTTGTCTTCATTGTTTCGCAATCATCATGAATTGCATTTGATGGTGGTACCGAGCAACTACATCGGTGCGTCGATCGGGTACTTGCGTGAACAGGTCGCGTCGGCCAAACAGCCCTTCATCACCTTGGGTGAGGATGCGAGTCGTAATCCGGTCTGGCAAACACATGCCCGCAAGTCCCTGACCGTACTGGTGGTGGGGGAGAGCGCCCGTGCCGAGAACTTCGGCATTCTGGGCTATAACCGCGATACCACGCCGCAACTCAATCAAGAAGCCGGCCTGATCGCCTTCACTGATGTGCACTCCTGCGGTACGGAAACCGCGGTATCGGTGCCGTGTATGTTTTCCAACATGGGCCGCAAGAACTACGACGCCAGCAAGGCCAGGAACGAAGAAGGCCTGCTCGATGTGCTCAAGCGCGCCGGGCTGGAGGTGATCTGGCGTGACAATCAGTCGGGCTGTAAAGGCACTTGCGACCGGGTCACTGTGCAGGATGTCAGCAATCTCAAAGACCCGGCCCTGTGCGCCAACAGTGAGTGTCGCGACGAAATTCTGCTCCAGGGCCTGCAGCATTTCATCGACACCCTCGACAAGGACACCGTACTGGTGCTCCACCAAATGGGCAGTCACGGCCCGGAGTACTTCAAGCGCTATCCCAAGCAATACGAACATTTCACCCCAGTGTGCCAAAGCAATGCGCTGAACAATTGCAGCCGCCAGAGCATCGTCAACGGCTACGACAACACGCTGGTGTACACCGACCATGTGTTATCGACCCTGATCGACCTGCTGCGGGCCAATCAGGACAAGGTCGACACAGCGATGCTGTACCTGTCCGACCACGGCGAGTCCCTGGGCGAGTACAACCTGTTTCTCCATGGCACGCCCTACATGCTCGCCCCGGAACAACAGAAACACGTGGCGATGCTGGCCTGGTTTTCCGACAGCTATCAGAAGTCCTTCTCCGTCGACACCCATTGCCTGCAACTGAGCCGGGACAAGCCCTTGAGCCAGGACAATCTGTTTCATTCGATGCTCGGGCTGCTGGAAGTCAACAGCAAGGTCTACAACCGGGACCTGGACCTGTTTGCCGGTTGCCGTGGCGCGGTCATTGACGGGGTATTGGCCCGGCAGTGAGCGCCTCGACTTTTTTTTCACGTACGGGTGGTTAGCCTGTTCCTATTCATCTTTCCCAAGAGCGGTTGGTATGTCTGGGCAACCCCCATCCCCCGTAGAGATCGAGTTCGCCAGGCATCATGACCGGGAACACGCGCGCATTTGCCGTCAAGCGGCGCCCAGGCGACTGCGCCTGGCGTTCTGGCGTGACGAGCAATTGGTCCGCAATGCCTTGAAAGCCGCCGGTGAACCGGGGCTGGTGCTGGATGTGACCTGTGGCGCGGGCCGGTTCTGGCCGGTGCTGGCCGAACATGCCAACCGGGTGATCCTGGCGGCGGACCCCTCGCCAGACATGCTCGATCACGCCCGCACCCACCATGGCGGCGCGTTGCTGGAGCGGGTCACGACCTTTCCCAGTTCGGCATTCACCCTCGGCCTGTCGGCTAACGCTGTGGACTGTATTTTGTGTCTGCAACTGTTTCGGCACGTCAAGGCCAGTGAGCATCGGCTGGCGCTGTTGCGCGAATTTCATCGGGTCAGCCGTGACACGGTGATTGTGTCGGTGCAAATTGAAGGTCGCCTCAACATCGGACCTGCGCCGCACCGCGGCCTGGCGGACAAGGCTGAAGTTGAAGCCGAGTTCCGCCAGGCCGGTTTCACCCTGCTGTGGTACCAGGATTTTCTGCCCGGGTTTGCGCTGACGCGGGTTTATGCGTTGTGCAAGGCCGGTTAATTCCCGATGTAGGACTATTCTTGCCTTCGCGCAGGCGATTTCTCTCAGGCTCCCGCTCTATGGATGCTCGCAATCGCTGACGGCGATATATACTGCGCGCCATTCTTCAAGGGAGAGCCGTGTGGCCATCGATATTCACTGGATTCGCGACAACGATAGCCTCGGTCAGTTTTGCGCCCAATGGCAGCAGTTGCCATTCGTCGCCCTCGACACTGAATTCATGCGGGTCGACACGTTTTATCCCATTGCCGGTTTGTTGCAGATCGGCGACGGCGAGCGTGCCTATCTGATCGACCCCTTGACCATCGACAACTGGAAGCCCCTGGCCGCGTTGCTGGAGAACCCGGCAGTGCTCAAGGTGCTGCACGCCTGCAGCGAAGACCTTGAAGTGCTGCTGCGCTTGACCGGCAGCCTGCCTGCGCCGCTGTTCGACACTCAATTGGCCGCCGCCTACCTGAACCTGGGTTTTTCCATGGGTTATTCCCGGCTGGTACAGGACGTGTTGGGCATCGACTTGCCCAAGGGCGAAACCCGCTCTGATTGGTTGCAAAGACCCCTGTCGGAAACGCAGATCAGCTACGCCGCTGAAGATGCAGTGCATCTGGCGGAAGTTTTCGTACAGCTACGCCCGAAGCTTTCTGACGAAAAATACGCCTGGGTCCTGGAGGATGGCGCCGAGCTGGTGGCCAACCTGCGTCGCGAAGTCGACCCCTATGAGGTTTATCGCGAGGCCAAGCTGGCCTGGAAACTTTCCCGTGCCCAACTGGCCGTGCTGCGCGAGCTATGCGCCTGGCGCGAGCGGGAAGCGCGGGCTCGTGACCTGCCGCGTAACCGGGTCATTCGCGAGCATTCGCTGTGGCCCCTGGCCCGCACTCAGCCGGATAACCTCGGTGCGTTGGCGAAAATCGAAGACATGCACCCGCGTACCGTGCGCCAGGACGGCGAGTTCCTGCTGGAGCTGATCAAACGCGCCGCCAGCGTGCCGCCCGAACAATGGCCGCCAGCCGTGGCCGAGCCCTTGCCCATTGAGGCTTCGGCGCTGGTCAAGCGTCTGCGGGCACTGGGGCAGGTTGAGGCCGAGCGCCTGGGAATCGCCCCTGAACTGATGCTGCGCAAGAAAACCCTCGAGGCGCTGATCAAGAGCGGCTTTCCCGAGGGCCCTTACCAATTGCCCGATTCGCTGCGTGGCTGGCGCCGCGAATTGATGGGCCAGGCGCTGCTCGACAGCCTGGCCACCGCCGGAGAACAGCCTTGAAACGTATCTGCTCGATCTACCGAAGCTCGAAGAAAAACGAGATGTACCTGTATGTGCTCAAAAGCGATGCCCTGGAGCGTGTGCCCGAGCCCCTGATGGCTGCCTTTGGCAAGGCGATCCATGCCTTTGACCTGGTGCTGAGCCCCGAGCGCAAGCTGTCGCGGGAAGACATCAACCTGGTGCTGGAAAACCTCGATACCCAGGGTTATCACTTGCAGATGCCACCGGCTGAAGACGAATACATCGAGCATCTTCCGGAAGAGTTGCTGCGACGCAACGACCCGGTCTGACGGTACCCCGAGGCACCTTTCCCGGGCCTCTTGAAACACTGGAATGGTTTATTGGCGATGGCCGCAAGGATGGAGCGACACTCTGTCGGCGGTCGTCTGCATAGTTTTTGAAAGGTTTGATCCATGCGCGTTCTGATTGCCGAACACGATCACGCGGTGTACGCCCAGCTTCTGCGACAGGCTGCACCCGATATCCAAGTCCTGACCAGTGGCGACTCCGCCGAACTGTCGCGACTGGCCGCCGACTGCCCGGTCTGGCTGGGCCAGCCCGATCTGCTGGCCACCCTGTTGCGTCAAGGCCATCAGCCCCAGTGGCTGCAATCGACCTGGGCGGGCATCACGCCGCTGCTGGCCGAGGGCTTGACGCGTGATTATCGCCTGACCCGTGCGGTGGGCATTTTCGGCCAGGTGATGGCCGAGTACGTCCTTACCTATATGCTCGGTCATGAGCGCGAGGTGCTGGCGCGGCTGGTCAGCCAAGTCGAGCGCAAGTGGGACAACCGTCAGGGCCAGAGTCTGGCCGGGCGCAAGGCACTGATCGTCGGGACCGGCGATATCGGCCAGCGGGTAGCGCAGTTCCTACTGCCGTTTGGTGTGCAGCTGTATGGCATTGCCAGCGAGGCCCGTGAGCTGGCGCCGTTCATCGAGGTCGGGGCGCTGAAGGATCTGCCGCGCATGGTGGGGGAGGTGGATTATGTGATCAACCTGCTGCCCAACACGCCGGACACCCACGATATATACGACGCGACGCTGTTCAGGCAATTCAAGCCCACCGGGCTGTTCATCAATGTCGGGCGCGGCGTGGCCGTGGTCGATGCCGATCTGGTGCAAGCCTTGAAGGAAGGGCACCTGGCCGGCGCCGTCATTGACGTTTGCCGCCAGGAGCCGTTGCCACAGCGGCATCCTTTCTGGACGGCCTGGGGCCTGCTGTTGACCGGCCATAGCTCGGCACCGACGTCGCCGGCGATGATGGTGCAGTTGTTCCTGGAAAACCTGCGGGCCTACCAGGCCGGCGAAACCTTGCGCGGGGAAGTGGATTTCGATCGGGGATATTAGACCGAGCCAATCAACTTGTGGGAGCGAGCCTGCTCGCGATAGCGGTTTGCCGGTCGGCATCAATGCTGGCTGATCCGGCGCTATCGCGAGCAGGCTCGCTCCCACAGTGATCTTCAGCGGTCACCCCATCGATGTTCTCGGCCAATCCATTTACGGACTTCGCCAACACAACGTCCTACCGACAGTCGCCCATGCTTGGCCTGAAGAGGCCCCGGCACTAGACTGACGGCCTTTTCACCATCTGATGCTGATTGCTTGAGCCATGGCCGCCAAAGTCGAACCGTTCTGGATACGTAAAACCCTCGATCAGCTTGATGCGCAGGAATGGGAATCGCTGTGTGACGGCTGTGGCCTGTGCTGCCTGCAAAAACTCGAAGACGAAGACGACAACAGCGTCTACTACACGCGCATCGCCTGCAAATTGCTGGACTTGAAAACCTGCCAGTGCACCGACTATTCCCGGCGCCGCGACTTTGTTCCCGATTGCATCCAGCTCACACCGGGCAAGGCCGATGAGTTCAAATGGTTGCCACCGACCTGCGGTTATCGCCTGGTCAGTGAGGGCAAGGATCTGCCGTTATGGCACCACCTGGTCTGTGGCGATCGCGATGCCGTGCACCACGAACGCATTTCCCAATCCGGGCGCATGCTGGCCGAAGGCAGCGTGCCCGAGGACGATTGGGAAGATCATCTGATTTTTCGCGCCGGCTGAATGCCGGGCATCGCACCATCAGGGAGAATCCATGGCAGCAGGATTGAAAAGGATGCTCGCAGCCGGGCTGTGGGCGGTGTGCGGGCCGCTGTGGGCGGCGCAGAAAGTCGATCTGGATTATCACGTGCACCTGTTGCCGCAAAGCGATCAGGCCGAAGTGCGCCTGACCCTGGCTCGGGGTTCGGCAGTGCGCAGCCTGGACTTCGACCTCGGCGATGGCAGCCGCTACAGCCACTTCAAGGCCGACGGTCAATGGCAGCTCATCCCGGGCAATGAGACACGCGGCGTTTGGCGTCCCAGTGCCGACAAGGCGAGCCTGAGCTATCGCGTGCGCATCAGTAATACTCGCAAGAACGGTACGTTTGAAACCCGTATGACCCCGGGATGGGGGCTTCTGCGCGGCGACGATCTTGTGCCGCCGGCCAAGTTGGATCAGCAGGATGGCACTGAGCTGGTGTCACGTTTGCAATTTGAACTGCCCGACGGCTGGAAAAGCATCGAAACGGCCTGGCCGCGCATCGGCAAGCAACGCTTTCGCATCGACAACCCCGCGCGGCTGTTCGATCGTCCCACCGGCTGGATGCTCGCCGGCAAACTCGGCAGCCGGCGCACACGCCTGGGAGAGACCGAGGTGACGGTGGCCTCACCCCAAGGCCAGGGCATGCGCCGGCTGGATGTGCTGACGCTGCTGACGTTCGTCTGGCCGCAAGTGCAGGCGTTGGTGCCGCGTCATCCCGGCAAGCTGCTGATCATCGGCGCGTCAGACCCGATGTGGCGTGGCGCCCAGGCCGGGCATGAATCGATTTATCTGCACAGTCGTCCGCCGCTGGTCAGCGAACGCGGCAATAGCCCGATGTTGCGCGAGTTGGTGCAGATGCTGGCGCGGGTCAACGATCGTGAGCGCAGTGACTGGATCAGCGAAGGGCTGGCCGAGTATTACGCCATCGAATTGCTGCGTCGGGCGGGCGGCATGAGTGATGAGCGCTACCAGAGCCTGAACGACCGGTTGGCTCGGGACAGCAAAGGCGTCAGCACCTTGCGTGGCGAGCAGGTCCGCCCGGCGACGGTGGCCA
The DNA here is from genome assembly GCF_901007645.1 of Pseudomonas sp. FG-3G. NCBI lineage: Bacteria > Pseudomonadati > Pseudomonadota > Gammaproteobacteria > Pseudomonadales > Pseudomonadaceae > Pseudomonas > Pseudomonas sp. FG-3G. The sequence goes on along the minus strand of NZ_CAAKGZ010000026.1, from coordinate 99,215 downwards.
AGGCGGTGTTGCTGTTGCAGGAGCTGGACCGCGAGATTCGTTTGAAAACCCGCAACAAGCGCTCGCTCGATGACGTGCTGCACGCCGCCATGCGTCTGGAGACGGTTGATACCCAGGAGTTTGTCCAGCTCAGCGAGAGCGTTCTGGGGGAGAGTTCTACTGTGCTGGATACTCGGTTACTTCAGTAATACCGCTATCGCGAGCAGGCTCGCTCCCACATTGACCAGCGTTGCACTCAAAATGTGGGAGCAAGGCTTGCCCGCGATGGGGCCATCAGCCAATAAAATCAAAGCCCAACCTTCGGCGAACTCAACGAATCATTCCCCGTCACTGTAGCCGTGCTGGTCGCGGCCTCGGCGCTGGCTTTCATGCGGCTCAGCTCATCACCGGCCTGCTCGATGCGGGCACGGGCGTGGTGCAGGTTCTGACGATTCTTTTCCAGCAAGGTCTTGGCCGAGCAGTGCCCGGTGATGCCGCGCGCCAGGGCCATGCCGCCGATCGCCAGTTGGGCCAAACCGATCACGCCGCCACGGCGCAAGCCCTTGCCCATCATCAGGACTCCGCCGGCCAATGAGCCAATGCGTTCCCAGCCATGCACGTTTTGCGGCGGATGAGATTGGAAAGGGGTGGTCTCAATCGGCTCGAACGGGTTGTTATCGCTCATGATCTGTCTCCGGTGTGGGGTTGGTATAAAACTGACTGCCCGAGCGATTCCCTTGTTCAATCCAATTGCGCACCGATCAGCGGAATTGCGGCCCCGAACGGGTGTTATTGCCTTTGGCCATGCGGTCGTACAACACGACGTTGACCGTGGCCGCCAGGTTCATGCAACCGGTGGTGGGGATGTACACCACGTCTTCGCACCAGTCACGGATGTCTTTATCCAGCGAGCCATCTTCCGGGCCGAAGATATACAGCGCCCGGTCCGGGTGAGTGTATTCGGGCAAGGGACGAGCACCTTCGACCAGTTCCACGGCCACTGGCACACAGCCCAGGGGCAGGATTTTTTTCAGGTCATCGATGCCGATCAACGGGATGTCGTAGTGGACTTTCTTGGTGTCAGTGACGAAGTCCGCGGCGCGCTCATAGCGTTTGCCGGTGTAGAACACCGATGCCACGCCGTAGCAGCCGGCGGCGCGCATGACCGAACCGACGTTTTCCGGAGACTTGGGGTTGAACAGACCGATGCAGCTGTAGCGTTTGTTGGCCACGGGCGGGGTGCCTTTGGGGAAAAGGCGCGATTATACGGGGATTGGAAGAGGGGGGGCAGCTTGTAGATTGATGGTGATCGTTTGATTGCCATCGCGAGCAGGCTCGCTCCCACAGTGGATTCGTGTTGTTCGCAAAATCCTGTGGGAGCAAAGCTTGCTCGCGAAACAGCCGGCTCGGTTTCTGAAAGACCGCATCGGCTTCATCGCGGGCAAGCCTTGCTCCCACATAAATCCTCTCGCCACAAATGGCTGGCTACTCGTCCTTTTTCATCAACCCGGCCAGTGCGGCGAACGGGTTGTGGGTCGCCTTGGCGATTTTCGGGGTGCTCAGGGAGCCGTCGCCGAAATATTGCTGGTCGGTGTAACGCGAGTGTTCGTTGTCGTGGCAGTACAGGCACAGCAGTTCCCAGTTGGAACCGTCCTGTGGGTTGTTGTCATGGTTGTGGTCGCGGTGGTGAACGGTCAGTTCACTCAGGCGCTTGCCGGAAAACTCACGGGCGCAGCGGCCACAGACGTGGGGGTACATTTTCAGGGCTTTGTCGCGGTAACCCATTTCCCGGTCACGCTGGGCATCGGCCAGGATGCGATCCAGCTTGGCGGTGTTGGACGGTGGCGTTGACGAACTCATGGGTTCACCTTTGTAAAAAAGACTGATGACGGTTGAACAGAGTTTAGCTCAGCCCTTGAGCTTCTCGGCAATCCAGATGGTGTGGCGGGTGCCTTTGTTGCCGTGGGCGAAGACTTGCACCTCTTCGGCCTTGAAACCGGCCTTTTTCAGTTTGTCGGAAAACTGCCGGTCGGCGCTGGCCGACCATACTGCCAGCACACCCTTGGACCGCAGGGCCTTGGCGCAGGCGGCCAGGCCGCCGGCTGAATACAGCCAGCTATTGGCTTTCTGCGTCAGGCCTTCGGGGCCGTTGTCGACGTCCAGCATGATGGCGTCGAAGCCCTGGGGTTCGGCTTGCAGCACCTTGGCCACATCTTCCATGCGGATCACGGTACGCGGGTCCGACAGTGGGCGACCGGCCTTTTCGCCCAACGGGCCACGGTTCCACTCCACCACGCCGGGCACCAGTTCGGCCACCACCACTTCGGCATTTTTGCCCAGGTGCTTGAGGGCCGAGGCCAGCGTGAACCCCATGCCGAGGCCACCGATCAGTACGCGCGAGCCGGGACGGCCGGCAACCTTGCGGCAAGGAATCTCGGCCAGGGCGTCTTCGGAGCCGTGCATGCGCGTATTCATCAACTGCCCACCGTCACCGCCCTGGATCTTGATGACGAAGTCGTCGCCGTACTCGAACAGGCACAGGGCGCCGCCATTGTCAGGGATGGGGGTGGTGTCCAGTAGAACGAAACGTTTCATGGATGTCTCATGCAAAGGAAGGGCAAAGCGGCGCGGTAAGGACTAGCCTGAAGACAGACAATCGCCACGGAGCCATTGATGAAGCGCACCATTCTAACGGCCATTGCCCTGGCAGCGCTCTCGATAAGTTGGGTGCAGGCCCAGCAGCCCACGATTCCGGTGAGCCCACCGAGCATTCCCGGTTCGCCCGGCACCCCCACACCGATGCCATACCCGCCGGTCACGCCCAGCGGCGTACCCACGCCCAGCCCCGGAAGCGGACCGCCGTTGCTGCCGCCAATCGAAATGCCCAAGCCGCCCAAGGACCAGCCGATACCAGGGATGGAGCCAAAACCACCGAAGGCCAAGTCGCCGGGGGGGTAGGCCCAATGCTTGTTAATGAGATCACTGAATGGCAAAAAACTTGTGGGAGCGAGCCTGCTCGCGATAGCGATAAACCAGTCAACATTGATGTTGGCTGATCCGACGCTATCGCGAGCAGGCTCGCTCCCACAGGTTCTGCATTTCAACTGATAGAGGAGAGCTAAACCTGCTGCGACAACAACTGCCCATCGGCCATGCGCAGGCGCTTGGACAGGGAAACGGCGAGGGCGCGGATGATCTTGGCGGCGATCTTCGGTGCATCGTTGAGCATTTTTTCCAGGGAATCCTTGCCCAGGTTCAGCAATTGGCAATCACTGGCGGCGATGCAACTGGCCGAGCGCCGTTCTCCGTCCAGCACCGCCATTTCCCCGAATGCCCGGCCGCTGCGCAGCGTGGCGATGGTGACGGGTTGACCGTCGGGGCCGGTTTTCTGCACGGCCACTTGCCCTGAATGGATGATGCACATGAAGCTGCCGGCATCGCCCTCGCGGAAAATCGCTTCCCCTTGGGCAATGGCGCTGATGCTGAAGTAGCCCGACGCCGCGGCGAAGTCGACAGGCTGCAACTGGTCGAACAGGCCGCAGTCCATCAGCCAGTCGCGGATTTCGTTGTTCAGTAAGGTTGGTTCTGACATGTCGTCACGGTCTTTTTCTTGTGTCTGGGGCGGTTGCAAGGGTTTGGATGTAAGGCGATTCCTTTGTGGGAGCAAGGCTTGCTCCCACATTGGGTGGTGGTATCAGAGCCCTGCGCATGCAGCTAAGACCCGGCCATCCCACGGAGTTCCTCAGACCAACCCCAAAACCTTCAAAACAAATGCATATTCGAGGGCTACGTCACGTAACCCCTGGTAGCGCCCGCTCATTCCGCCGTGGCCGGCGCCCAGTTCAGTCTTGAGCAGCAAGGGATTGTCATCGGTCTTGGTGGCGCGCAATTTCGCCACCCATTTGGCTGCTTCCCAATACTGCACGCGGCTGTCGTTGTAACCGGCGATCACCAGCAGCGCCGGATACGCCTGGGCGCTGACGTTTTCGTACGGGGCATAGGCCCTGATCCGATCATAGACGGCGGGCTCCTCGGGATTACCCCACTCGTCGTATTCGGTGACGGTCAGCGGCAAGTCCGGGTCGAGCATGGTGTTAAGCACATCGACGAACGGCACTTCGGCAATCGCGACCTTGAACAGATCCGGGCGTTGATTGAGCACCGCACCGATCAACAAGCCACCGGCACTGCCGCCGCTGATCGCCAGTTGATCGGCGCGGGTGACGCCATTGGCGATCAAATGCTCGGCGCAGGCGATGAAGTCGCTGAAGGTGTTGTGTTTGTGCTCCTGCTTGCCGGCGCGATACCAGGCTTCCCCCAGCTCACCGCCACCACGCACATGGGCAATGGCAAACGCCACGCCGCGATCGAGCAGGCTCAGGCGCCCATGGGAAAACCACGGATCGAGGCTCTCGCCATAGGCGCCGTAGCCATACAGGTACAGCGGCACCGGCTGGCCGAGGGCCTGGCGCTTGACCACCAGGCTGATGGGCACCTGCGTGCCGTCTGGTGCCGTCGCCCACAGCCGCTGGCTCACGTAGTCATCGGCATCGAATGGACCCAGGACCGGGGTTTGCTTGAGTACGACCTGTTCGCCGCTGGCCAGGTCCAGCTGGCGAATCTGTGCCGGACGGTTCAGCGCCTCGTAGCGCAAGCGAATGCGGGGGCTGACGAACTCCAGGCTGTTCTGCACATGCAGGCTGTAGGCCGCGTCCGGCAGTTGCACCCGATACGCCGGCAAACCCTGTGGGTGAACTTCGATGATGGGCAGGCCGCCTTCACGCAGGCTCAGGGTCATGGCGCTGGCGTTCAGGCTCAGGCCGTCGATCATCACCGTGTCGCTGTGGGGGATCAGGTTCTGCCAATCGGCCTCGGTCGGCGCCAGGCCCGTGTCGGCAGCCTGGTACAGCGCGAAGTTGATCCCGTCGCGGTTACTGCGGATCAACCAGCTCCACTGACCGTCGAGCAAACCATGGTCGACGTCGTATTCATGGTTTTCCACCCGTGGCGCCAGGCAGGTGAAAGGCTGGTCTGGCTGTGCGGCGTCCAGGACCCAGACTTCACTGGTGGTTTTGCTGCCCAGGGACAGGATCAACTGTTTTTCCGAACTCGAACGGTAGCAATGCAGGAAAAAACGTCCGTCCGGCTCATGGAACACTTCTTCGGCCGCCGTTCCGTCCAGGCGATAGCGCCACAGTTTGTGCGGGCGATGGGTGTCATCCAGCTCACCAAAGAACAGCGTCAGGCTGTCATTGGCCCAGGTCATGCTGCCGTCGCAATCCTCAAAGGACAGTTCACTGACTTTGTCATTGGCCAGCTCTTTGACGAACAGGGTGTAAATCTCGTCGCCAGTGGTGTCCAGGCTGTAAGCCAGACGCTGGTGGTCGGGGCTGATGCTGAAGGCACCCAGGGAAAAGAAACCGCCGCCAGCCAGCACGTTAGGGTCCAGCAACAATTGCTCGCGGCTTTCATCCACCGTCAGGCTGTCGTCCACCGGACGCGGGCAGCGGTAGTGACGTGGGTATTCGTCCCCGGCCGTGGTGCGGGTGTAGTACAGGTACGGACCCCAAGGCGAAGGCAGGGACAGATCCGTCTCCAGGATCCGGCCCTTGATTTCCTGGAACAGGGTTTCGCGCAGTTCGGCCTGGTCAGCCAGTTGCGCGTCCTGATAGCTGTTTTCAGCCTTGAGGTAGTCGAGCACGGCGTCGGTGTCGCGCTCCTGCAGCCAGGCGTAGGGATCAACACCGGGGTCCCTGCGGGCAATCGGGGCGTTGCAAACGTGGGCAGATAGGGGCATGAAAGGCTCTCGAACGTTGTACGAAATAGGGACTGATGGCCGGTGTGGTTAGTTCGGTCAGCCACCTGCGGCGGCAGAAATTAACCGACAGATACTGCGGCACAGACCACTCGACAGACGCCGGGGCAGCCTGACGAGCGAAAAGCCGTTACTATAAGCGCCTATTTGCCTGCCTTGCCATGGACACCATGACCGAGAACGACTATCTGATCGCCTGGGGCCTCTATGCCTTCGCCGCCCTGGGCTGCCTGCTGGTATGGATGCGCATGACCCGCTGGATCTGGCGCTGGTTGCGCGAGCCCCTGCGCCTGTTGATGGCGGTGTTGCTGTTCAGCCCCACTATCGTCGACCCCGTGAAGGAACAGGTTGCTCCGGCCCTGGCCATCGTTGCCCTGGACGTGCTGTTCAAGGTCGGCAACAACGCCTGGCGTGCGGTATCCGATCTGTTCATGTACGGCATGATCGTCTTTGGTCTTTATTTGATCTTCGTGCTGATCCGCTTCCCCATCGAGCGTGCAGCCAGCGCTCGCAAGGAAAAAGCCGCTGCCGCCAAAGCCGCCGCCGCTGCCGATGAACTACAGGATGAGCAGCCGTTCGGCGTGGCGGGTGATGACCGTTACGGTCGCCCGCCAGTACCGAGCAACCCTCAGCGTTCGCGCATCGAACCGCGGCTGTAGCCAGGCTTGTCCCATTGAAGCGAGGGTCCGAGCATGTGTGAGTTACTGGGCATGAGCGCCAACGTGCCGACCGATATCGTGTTCAGCTTCACCGGGCTGATGCAGCGTGGCGGCAAGACCGGACCGCACCGGGACGGCTGGGGCATTGCCTTCTATGAAGGTCGTGGCCTGCGCCTGTTCCAGGACCCGGCCGCCAGCAGCGAGTCGGAAGTGGCGAACCTGGTGCAGCGCTATCCCATCAAGAGCGAAGTGGTGATCGGGCACATTCGCCAGGCCAATGTCGGCAAGGTCTGCCTGTCCAACACCCACCCGTTCGTACGTGAGTTGTGGGGCCGCAACTGGTGCTTCGCTCACAATGGCCAACTCGCCGATTTCCAGCCGGGCGCAAGCTTCTATCGTCCGGTGGGCGATACCGACAGCGAGGCGGCGTTCTGCGATTTGCTCAATCGCGTGCGCCAGGCGTTCCCGGAACCGGTGGAGGTGGAGCAACTGTTGCCGTCGTTGATCCAGGCCTGCACCGAATACCGCAGCAAGGGCGTGTTCAATTGCATGCTCAGCGATGGTGACTGGCTGTTCTGCTTTTGCTCGACCAAACTGGTCCAGATCACCCGTCGCGCGCCGTTCGGCCCGGCGCGGCTCAAGGATGTGGACGTGATCGTGGATTTCCACGCCGAAACCACGCCCAATGACGTGGTCACGGTAATTGCCACCGAACCCTTGACTGAAAACGAAACCTGGACCCGCTACGAACCGGGCCAATGGAGCCTGTGGCGGCGCGGCGAATGCGTCAGCCATGGCCAGACCGAATAAGGACTTCACGATTATGTTGCTCAGTTATCTACGGCTGGTGTTGTTCGCGGTAGGCCTGTTGGTGGGGGTGCAGGTGCCCGGTTTCATCAGCGATTACGCCAAGCGGGTCGAGGCGCACCTGATCGAAGCGCAGACAGGACTGAAAGGCTTCCAGGGCACCGCCAACCAGTTTTTCAAGGGCGACATGCAAGCGCTGGTGGCTCACTACCGTGCCAGCGAAGACCCGATCTTTCGCAGTGATGCTGACAGCCTGAACACCTTGCTCGTCCGTCAGCAGGCGTTGGACAAGCAATTCCAGGCAATGCAGGGGCCGTGGTACATCCGTTTGCTGCAAGTGGCACTGGCCGCTGACCCGGAAATTCGCAAGGAAACCTGGAACGGCTACAGCTACCAGATTCTCCTGACCCCCGAAGCGATGATCTGGGGCCTCAGTGGTGCCATGTTGCTGTCGTTTGGCCTGGAGTGCCTGTTCCGCCTGATCGACTGGGTGGTGCTGGGCGGCAGGCGTCTGCGCCAGAGCCGACCGATTGAAGAGCGCGATTTGCGCGGGCTGTAACATCGCTCGGAGGCTGAAAGCATCGCGAGCAGGCTCGCTCCCACATTGGACTCGAGACCCTGTGGGAGCGAGCCTGCTCGCGATGAGGCCCTAAAGGGCAGAAAAAATCTTACTTGGAAAGAAACCGCATCCCTTCTTCCAGCCCTCGCAAGGTCAGCGGGAACATGCGGTCCTCCACCAGTTCGCGCACGATGTTGGTCGACGCGGTGTAGCCCCAGGTGTCCTTCGGGTATGGATTGATCCAGATGAGTTTCTTGTACTTCTCCATGAAGCGCTGCATCCAGACATACCCCGGTTCTTCGTTCCAGTGCTCGACGCTACCGCCGGCCTGGGTGATTTCATACGGGGCCATGGCGGCGTCGCCGATGAAGATCACTTTGTAATCGGCGCCATACTTGTGCAGCAAGTCTTGGGTCGAGGTGCGTTCGGAAGTGCGGCGCAGGTTGTTTTTCCACACTGATTCATAGACGAAGTTGTGGAAGTAGAAGTACTCCAGGTGCTTGAACTCGGTCTTGCAGGCCGAGAACAGTTCTTCGCAGATTTTTACGTGGGCATCCATCGAGCCGCCGATGTCGAACAACAACAGCAACTTGACGGTGTTGCGTCGCTCCGGGCGCATCTGGATATTCAGAAGGCCGGCGTCCCGGGCGGTGTGGTCGATAGTGCCATCGATGTCCAGTTCTTCGGCGGCCCCCTGGCGGGCAAACTTGCGCAGGCGGCGCAGGGCGACCTTGATATTACGGGTGCCCAGTTCCACCTGGTCGTCCAGATTCTTGTACTCGCGCTGGTCCCAGACCTTTACGGCTTTGCCCTGGCGCTTGCCGGCGTCACCGACGCGGATACCTTCGGGGTTGAAACCGCCGGAGCCGAACGGGCTGGTGCCGCCGGTGCCGATCCATTTGTTGCCGCCGGCATGGCGTTCCTTCTGTTCTTCCAGGCGTTTCTTGAACTCCTCGATCAGCTTGTCCAGGCCGCCCAGGGACTGGATCTGCGCCCGCTCTTCGTCGGTCAGCGAGCGCTCGAACTCCTTGCGCAGCCAGTCTTCGGGAATCAGCGCCTGGAGATGATCATCGAGTTTCTCCAGGCCATTGAAGTAGGCGGCGAACGCCCGGTCGAATTTATCGAAATGCCGTTCATCCTTCACCAGGATCGCCCGGGACAGGTAATAGAACTCGTCCATGTCGGCGAAGATCACCCGCTGTTTCAGGGCGTTGATCAGGTCCAGCAGTTCACGCACCGACACCGGCACCTTGGCGGCGCGCATTTCATTGAACAGGTTAAGCAGCATGGCAATCGCCCTCGCTCTTGTTGAAACGAAGAGGGTTCAGCGGGTGCCACGGCGGCTCATGAACGCCAGGCGCTCGAGCAGTTGCACGTCCTGTTCATTCTTGACCAGGGCACCGGCCAGAGGCGGAATGGCCTTGGTTGGGTCGCGCTCGCGCAGCACCGCTTCGCCGATGTTGTCGGCCATCAGCAGCTTGAGCCAGTCCACCAGTTCGGAGGTGGAAGGTTTTTTCTTCAGGCCCGGCACCTTGCGCACGTCGAAGAACACGTCGAGCGCTTCGCTGACCAGGTCTTTCTTGATATCCGGGTAATGCACGTCGACGATTTTCTGCAGGGTGACGCGGTCGGGGAAGGCGATGTAGTGGAAGAAGCAGCGGCGCAGGAAGGCGTCCGGCAGTTCCTTTTCGTTGTTGGAGGTAATGATGATGATCGGCCGCTGTTTGGCCTTGATGGTTTCATCGGTCTCGTAGACGTAGAACTCCATCTTGTCGAGTTCTTGCAGCAGGTCGTTGGGGAATTCAATGTCGGCCTTGTCGATCTCGTCGATCAGCAGAATCACCCGTTCTTCGGACTCGAACGCTTCCCAGAGCTTGCCCTTCTTCAGGTAGTTGCGCACGTCGTGCACCTTGTCCACGCCCAACTGCGAGTCCCGCAGGCGGCTGACCGCATCGTACTCGTAGAGGCCTTGATGGGCCTTGGTGGTGGACTTGATGTGCCAGGTGATCAGGCGCGCGCCGAAGGATTCAGCCAGTTGTTCGGCCAGCATGGTCTTGCCGGTGCCCGGTTCGCCCTTGACCAGCAAGGGACGTTCCAGAGTGATGGCGGCGTTGACGGCCAGCTTCAGGTCATCGGTGGCCACGTAGGCGCTGGTGCCTTCGAACTTCATCTGTAATTTCCTCGAACGTGACGCCGGCCTGACGAGGCGGGGCGCGCGAAATAAATGTCGTGCCCGACTATAACGCGGTGCCCCGCCGACTGTGAACGCAGACGCTGTATTCAGTCTCTGAATGGAGCGTCACATGTTGACTCAGTCGGCCGACGGCGGCGGCTGCTCATACCGGGCATTGAAGGCCTGGACGAAACCGTTGCGCAGGATCTGCAGGAAGGCTTCGAAGGCGCTGATGTCCTGCTGATGGACATTGCCGCTGAGTTCCACCCGGGTGGCAAACTGGTTCTTGCGCTGGTTCTTCAGGGCCGTTTCGCCCGCGCCCACCAAGGCCTCCCAGACCGAACGGAAGATGTTCTTTTTCTCGTTTTCCACATCCTGCTGCCAGTCGAACACGTCAACGTCGCGCAATAGCGGTTTGATGTAGCCGCTGAGCTGGGCGTTCTCGGCTTCTGCCTCCACCACCAGATCGCCATGGCCGGCATTGAAATCGAATTTGCCATAGGCCGCGGCGAAATCGTTGAGGCGCTTGAGTTCGATGTCCCTGGCGCGCAAGCGGAAGTCGAAATCCTCGAAGTCGCTCAACGGGTCGAAGGTCGCCTGCACCTCCAGCGGCGCATGTTCGGCCACCAGGGCCTTGCCCTCGAAACGGGCGTCGCGCTTGCCTTCGGTGTCGACCACGTTGGTCAGGTTATAGAAGCTGGCATTGACGTCGGTAGCCCGCAGGTTCACGGGCGGCTTGGAGTTGAAGTTGCGGAACGTCACCTTACCGTCCCGGATCCGCACTTCGTTGAAGGTAATGGGCAGCAACTTGCTCAGTTGCTCGCGCCAGTTGGTGCCCCGACCGGTCTGGGAGTTCTGCCGGTCGGCTCCGCCGTCGACGAAATTCACTTCGGGACGGACGAACTCCGCCTCGGCCACCACCGCATGGTCGTACCACAGCGAATGCCAGCTGACCGACAAGTCGATCAGTGGCGCCTCGACAAATGGCACAGGAACCTTGCCGTCGACCTTGACGATCTCCAGGCCGTTGATCCGGTAGGCCCCGCGCCAGAGCGCCAGGTCCACATCGGTCACCTGGCCGCGGTAGTCACCCATGTCGGCCAGTTTGTCGTTCAGGTAGTCGCGCACCAGGAACGGCAAGGTGAAATGCAGGGCCACCAGCACCGCAACGATGGCGGCGAAAGTCCACAGTGGCCAGCTGTATCGACGCTTCATTTCAGTCAGTCTCCCGCGTTGTTAAAACATTGACTGTTGTAACAACTGGAACGTTCGGTGCAACTGGACGCCCATGGGCAACAGGCATACCTTTAAGCGCTAAATCCCCGCTGCATTAAGGACCCAGTCATGAGCCGCATATTCGCTGACAACGCCCATTCCATCGGCAATACGCCACTGGTGCAGATCAATCGCATTGCCCCGCGTGGCGTGACCATCCTGGCCAAGATCGAAGGGCGCAACCCAGGTTACTCGGTCAAGTGCCGGATCGGCGCCAGCATGATCTGGGACGCCGAAAGCTCGGGCAAGCTCAAGTCCGGCATGACCATCGTCGAGCCGACTTCCGGCAACACCGGGATCGGTCTGGCGTTCGTAGCCGCCGCCCGCGGCTATAAGCTGATGTTGACCATGCCGGCCTCCATGAGCATCGAGCGGCGCAAGGTACTCAAGGCCTTGGGCGCGGAGCTGGTGCTCACCGATCCGGCCAAGGGCATGAAGGGTGCCATCGAGAAAGCGGCCGAAATCCTCGCCAGCGACCCCGCCAAATACTTCATGCCGCAGCAGTTCGATAACCCGGCCAACCCGGCCATTCATGAAAAAACCACCGGCCCGGAGATCTGGAACGACACCGACGGCGCTGTGGATGTGCTGGTGGCGGGCGTCGGCACCGGCGGGACCATTACCGGGGTTTCGCGATACATCAAGAACACCTGCGGCAAACCGATTCTGTCGGTGGCGGTGGAGCCTGTGGTTTCGCCGGTGATCACCCAGGCGATGGCGGGGGACGAGATCAAGCCCAGCCCCCACAAGATCCAGGGGATCGGTGCCGGTTTCGTGCCGAAAAACCTCGATCTGTCGATCGTCGATCAGGTCGAGCGGGTTACGGATGAGGAGTCCAAGGCCATGGCCCTGCGCCTGATGCAGGAGGAGGGAATCCTGTGCGGCATTTCCTGTGGCGCGGCGATGGCTGTAGCCGTGCGCCTGGCGGAAAAGCCGGAAATGCAAGGCAAGACCATTGTCGTGATCCTGCCGGATTCGGGTGAGCGCTACCTGTCGAGCATGTTGTTCAGTGATCTGTTCACCGAGCAGGAGACTCAGCAGTAATCGTGCCCCCCAGCGACTGGTGAGCGAAGGTTATTGTGGCGAGGGGATTTATCCCCGTTGGACTGCGCAGCAGTCCCCAGAACAGCTCAGTCACCTCGAGGTGTCAGTTATGGGGGGCGCTTCGCAACCCAGCGGGGATAAATCCCCTCGCCACAAGGGTGGGGGATGTTCAGTTGCGCTGGTCTGGGAGCGGCTCCTTGGTCGCGCTCGCCGCTGGTTTCAATACCAGCCACAGCGCCGCCGCAATCAGCACCCCGCCATACAGGTGCGCCATCCCCAACGGCTCATCCAGCAGCAACGCCCCCCATAACACGCCAAACGGCGGGATCAGGAAGGTCACGGTCATGGATTTGACCGGGCCAATGGAACTGAGCAGGCGGAAATAAAGAATGTACGCCAGCGCTGTACACACCAGGCCCAACCCCAGCAGCGACAGCCAGACGCTCCAGCCACCCCAGCTGGCCGGAGGGTGACTGATGACGCTGTAGCCAAACAATGGCAACAGCAACACCGTGGCGCCGAACATGCTGCCCAGGGCCGCGAGACGGCTGTCCAGCCCGCCTTGATGATCAAGCCAGCGGCGGGCAAGGAACCCGGCGAAACCGTAGCAGGTGGTGGCGAGCAGGCAGGAGAGGGCGCCCATCAGCAATTGCAGATCGAAGGCCACCGGCCCCGCGCCGGTCAGGATGCCGACGCCGAACAATCCCAGGAACACACCGCTGACCTTGGTCATGGTGAGTTTTTCGCTGAAGAACAGCGCGCCGATCAACACCCCCATCAAGGGTGTGGTGGCGTTGAAGATTGCCGAGTAACCGGCCGGCAGCACCTGGGCCGCCAGCGAATAAAACGTCGCCGGAATGCCCGAGTTGATCAGGCCCAGCACCATCACGATTTTCAGCTTGCCGCGAAAATTCCAGTCGATACGCATCAACGCCAGGATCACCAGCAAGCCGACAAAAGCGATGGACACGCGAAAAAATGCAGTGGGGATTGTGCCAATGACAGGGGCGATAATGCGCATGAACAGGAAACTGGCTCCCCAGATGGCGGCCAATGACAGCAAACGCAGGATATCAACGGGGTTCACAGCGCATTCCTTCCTTGATCGGGTCGCAAGTGTCGCCTCGCTCAAGACCGATGGCAATGGTTGCGTTGCCGCGCGATTGGCCTCTAAGCTCAGTCGCCAATAACAAGCATGACCCGCCGAGGTTTACCCTATGCCGCAGCCATGGCCCGCCGCCGATATCGCCCGTTCGATCCTCGAAGGCTTTGACGATTACCGTGAGCATTTCCGGCAGATCACCGATGGCGCCCGCGCCCGGTTTGAGCAGGCCCGTTGGCAGGAGGCACAAGAGGCGTCTGCGGCGCGGATCAACTTGTATGAAGAAAAGGTTTTCGAAACCGTCGCCCGCTTGCGCAAGGCTTTCGAAGCCGAGGCGCTGATGGACGTCAGTTGCTGGCCGCTGGTCAAAAGCGCCTACATCAGCCTGATCGACCTGCGTTTCGACGATGAGCTGTCCGAGACCTGGTACAACTCGATCTTCTGCGGGCTGTTCAGCCATGACCTGATCAGCGACGGCACCATGTTCATCCATACCACCCGGCCCAGCCTGCGCCGCGCCCGAGCCGCCCAGACCCGTACCTACAAACCCGAGGGCCAGCTGGACCGGATGCTGGCGGCGATTTTCGCCGATTACCGTTTCAGCGAGGATTACGCCGACTTGCCGGGCGATTTGCAGCGCCTTGAAGCCCAATTGCGGGAGAATCTGCCCGACTGGGTCTGCAAGGACCCGCAACTGACGGTGGAATTGTTTTCGTCGGTGCTCTATCGCAACAAGGGCGCCTACCTGGTGGGCCGGATCTATACGCAGGACGACCAATGGCCGTTGGTGATCCCGCTGCTGCACCGCGAAGGCCGGGGCATCCAGATCGATGCGCTGATTACCGACGAGGCGCAGGTGTCGATCATTTTCTCGTTCACCCGCTCGTACTTCATGGTGGACGTGCCGGTCCCGGCGGAATTCATCGGCTTTCTCAAGCGCATCCTGCCGGGCAAGCACATCGCCGAGCTGTACACCTCCATCGGTTTCTACAAACACGGCAAATCCGAGTTCTACCGCGCGCTGATCAACCATCTGGCGAACACCGACGACCAGTTCATCATGGCCCCTGGTGTACGTGGCATGGTCATGAGCGTATTCACCCTGCCGGGCTTCAACACCGTATTCAAGATCATCAAGGATCGTTTCTCGCCGTCGAAGAACGTCGACCGCGCGACCGTGATCGAAAAGTACCGGCTGGTGAAAAGCGTCGACCGGGTCGGGCGCATGGCCGATACCCAGGAATTCGCCGATTTCCGCTTTCCCCTGAGCAAGTTCGAACCGGCGTGCCTGGAGGAACTGCTGGACGTGGCGCCGTCCACGGTGTCGGTGGAAGGCGACACGGTATTGATTCGTCACTGCTGGACCGAACGGCGCATGACGCCACTGAACCTCTACCTGGAAAACGCCAACCAGGACCAGGTGCGCGAGGCGCTGGAAGACTACGGCCTGGCGATCAAGCAACTGGCGGCGGCCAACATCTTCCCTGGCGACATGCTGCTCAAGAACTTCGGCGTGACCCGCCACGGCCGCGTGGTGTTCTACGACTACGACGAAATCTGCTTTCTCACCGAAGCCAACTTCCGTCACATTCCCCAGCCGCGGACCCCGGAAGACGAAATGGCCTCCGAGCCGTGGTATTCCATCGGGCCGCTGGACGTTTTTCCCGAAGAGTTCCCACCTTTCCTGTTCGCCGACGCGGGGCAACGCAAACTGTTCGATCAACTGCACGGCGAGTTGTACAACGCCGATTACTGGAAGGGCCTGCAAGAGGCGATTCGGGCGGGCAAGGTGATCGACGTGTTCCCCTATCGGCGTAAAGATCTGGACAGCGAATAACCCCGAAGTCAGCGCAAAACCTCTGTGGGAGCGAGCCTGCTCGCGATGGCGGTGGATCAGCCAGCATTAATGTCGACTGACCCACCGCTATCGCGAGCAGGCTCGCTCCCACAAGGGAACAGCGGGCAGGCTGCCATGGGTCGGCGCAGCCTGCGCAAATCTGCGACAATCGGCCCCCTGCACAAACCGACGACCCTTGCGTACCTGATGACTGACCAAGCCCCCGCTATCGACAAGCTGCTGAAAAACCTCGACCACGCCATGCTCGCCGACCGTCACCGGTTGCGGCGTCAGTTGCTCGAGCTGCGCAAGAAACCCGACGAGGCCAAGCTGGCCCAGTGGGTGACGCGCATGCAGGCGTCGTGTGATCAGGTGTTGGCGCGCAAGGCCAGCCTGCCGGTGATTCGTTACGACGACAGCTTGCCGATCGCCGCCAAGCGCGACGAAATCAAGGACGCACTGCTCAAGCACCAGGTGCTGATCATCGCCGGCGAAACCGGCTCGGGCAAAACCACGCAACTGCCGAAAATCTGCCTGGAAATCGGTCGCGGCCAGCACGGTTTGATCGGCCATACCCAGCCGCGCCGGATCGCCGCGCGCAGCGTGGCAAGCCGGGTCGCCGAGGAGCTGGCCACGCCGCTGGGGGCGCTGGTGGGTTACCAGGTGCGGTTCGAAGACCAGAGCGACGCCAACACCCTGATCAAGTTGATGACCGACGGCATCCTGCTAGCCGAAACCCAGAACGACCGTTACCTGGAACGCTACGACACGATCATCGTCGACGAAGCCCACGAGCGCAGCCTGAACATCGATTTTTTGCTCGGCTACCTCAAGACCCTGCTGCCGCGTCGCCCGGACCTCAAAGTCATCATCACCTCGGCGACCATCGACCTGGAGCGTTTTTCCAAGCACTTCGATGACGCGCCGATCGTGGAAGTCTCGGGTCGCACCTTCCCGGTGGACACCTGGTATCGCCCGTTGACCCTGGAGCAGGACGAGGAGGGCAACCGCGTCGAGGACGACTTGACCGTCGACCAGGCGATCCTCGCCACCCTCGATGAAATCGCTGCCTATGAGCGTAGCGAACGCCGCAGCCCCGGTGACGTGCTGGTGTTCCTGCCGGGCGAGCGGGAGATTCGCGACGCGGCGGAAATGCTGCGCAAGGCCCAGCTCAAGCACACCGAAATCCTGCCGTTGTATGCGCGATTGTCACCGGCCGAACAGCAGCGAATCTTCCAGTCCCACCCGGGCCGTCGCGTGGTGCTGGCGACCAACGTCGCTGAAACGTCGCTGACCGTGCCGGGCATCCGCTACGTGATTGACAGCGGCACCGCGCGCATCAGTCGCTACAGCTATCGCGCCAAGGTCCAGCGCCTGCCCATCGAAGCCATTTCCCAAGCCAGCGCCAATCAGCGCAAGGGCCGCTGCGGGCGGGTCGAGCCGGGGATCTGCGTGCGGTTGTACAGCGAGGAGGATTTCCTCGGCCGGCCGGAATTCACCGACCCCGAGATCCTGCGCACCAACCTGGCGGCGGTCATCCTGCAGATGTTGCACCTGCGCCTGGGGGAGATTACCGATTTCCCGTTCATCGAACCGCCGGACGGCAAGGCCATCAGCGACGGCTTCAACTTGCTGCAAGAGCTGTCGGCGGTGGACCGCAACAGTCAGTTGACCCCGCTGGGCCGCCAGTTGGCGCGCTTGCCGGTGGACCCGCGCATGGGCCGTATGCTGCTGGAGGCGGCGAAACTGGGCAGCTTGCAGGAAGTGCTGATCGTCGCCAGCGCCATGTCGATCCAGGACCCGCGCGAGCGTCCACCGGAGCGTCAGCAGGCGGCTGACCAGGCCCACGCCCAGTGGAAAGACCCCGACTCGGACTTCGCCGGGCTGGTCAATCTGTGGCGCGGTTTCGAAGAGCAGCGCCAGGCCCTGACCGCCAGCCCGCTGCGCAACTGGTGCCGCAAGAATTTCCTCAACTACCTGCGCCTGCGCGAGTGGCGCGATTCCCATCGCCAGCTGAGCTTGATCTGTCGGGACATGCAGTTGAGCCTCAATAAAGAGCCGGCCGATTTCCCGAAGCTGCACAAGGCGGTGCTTTCCGGCCTGCTGAGCCAGATCGGCCAGAAAACCGAAGACGGCGACTACCTCGGTGCCCGTCAACGACGGTTCTGGGTTCACCCCTCGTCAGGCTTGGGCAAGAAGCGTCCGCAATGGCTGATGACCGCCGAACTGGTGGAAACCACCAAGCTCTACGCGCGCATGGTGGCCAAGATCGAACCGGACTGGATCGAACCGCTGGCCGGGCACCTGATCAAGAAAAACCACTTCGAACCCCATTGGGAGAAAAAGCGCGGGCAGGTGGTGGCGTATGAGCAGATCACCCTGTTCGGGCTGATCGTGGTCGGTCGCCGGCCGGTGCATTACGGGCCGGTGGACCCGGTGGTGTCGCGGGAACTGTTCATCCGCGAGGCGCTGGTGCGCGGCGAGATCCAGTCCCGGGCCAAGTGCCTGAGTGCCAATACCCAACTGCTGGAGCAACTCGACGAACTGGAAGCCAAGGCCCGCCGTCGCGACATCCTGGCGGACGAGGAAACCCTGTTCGCCTTCTACGATGCGCGCTTGCCGGCCGAGATCCACCAGACCGCGACCTTCGACAGCTGGTACCGGATCAACAGCCAGAAAGACCCGCAACTGCTGATCATGCGCGAAGAAGACGTGCTGGCCCGCGAGGCCAGTGAAGTCACTGCCGCGTACTACCCCGACACGTTGCGCGTCGGTGAGCTGACCTTGCCGCTGAGCTACCATTTCGAACCCAACCATCCCCGCGACGGCGTGACCTTGCGCGTGCCGGCACCGCTGCTGCCCATGTTGCCGCCGGAGCGTCTGGAATGGCTGGTGCCCGGGATGATCGAAGCCAAGTGCATCGCCCTGGTGCGCAACCTGCCCAAGGCCCTGCGCAAAAACTTCGTGCCCGTGCCGGATTTCGTCAAGGCCGCGCTGCAACGCATCACCTTTGCCGAGGGCTCGTTGCCGCAATCCCTGGGCCGCGAGCTACTGCGCATGACCGGCGCGCGGGTTAGCGACGAAGCCTGGACGGAAGCTGCGCAGCAGGTGGAAAGCCATCTGCGCATGAATCTGGAAATCGTCGATGGCCAGGGCAAGTTTCTCGGCGAAGGCCGCGACCTGGCCGAGTTGACGGCACGCTTTGCCGAAGCCAGCCAGGCCGCCTTGGCCGTGCCGCACACGGCGAAAAGCCAGGCGCCGGTGGAAGCGAAAATCTTCGCCCCGGTGGCCGAGAAAACCCAACAGAAGATCGCCGGGCTGTCGATGACGGTGTACCCGGCGCTGGTGGAAGAGGGCGGTGTGGTCAAGGAAGGCCGCTTCCCGACCCCGGCTGAAGCCGAGTTCCAGCACCGTCGCGCCTTGCAGCGGTTGCTGATGCAGCAATTGGCAGAGTCGGCCAAGTTCCTGCGCGGCAAACTGCCCGGGTTGACGGAACTTGGCCTGCTGTACCGCGAACTGGGACGCATCGACAGCCTGGTGGAAGACATCCTGCTGGTCAGTCTCGACAGCTGCGTGCTGGAAGGCGAGGCGAGCCTGCCCCGTGATGGCGCCGCACTGGCATCTCTGGCCGAGCGCAAACGCGGCGGCTGGACCGAACACGCCGAACGCCTGGCGAAGCTGACCCTGGAGATCCTCAAACTCTGGCACGGCCTGCAAAAACGCTTCAAGGGCAAGATCGACCTGGCCCAGGCCGTGGCCCTGAACGACATCAAGCAGCAACTCAGCCATCTGGTGTACCCGGGATTTGTGCGCGAAACCCCGCATCAGTGGCTCAAGGAGCTGCCACGCTACCTCAAGGCCATCGAGCAGCGCTTGGAGAAACTC
Source organism: Pseudomonas sp. FG-3G (assembly GCF_901007645.1). Lineage (NCBI taxonomy): Bacteria > Pseudomonadati > Pseudomonadota > Gammaproteobacteria > Pseudomonadales > Pseudomonadaceae > Pseudomonas > Pseudomonas sp. FG-3G. The sequence goes on along the minus strand of NZ_CAAKGZ010000026.1, from coordinate 80,080 downwards.
GGCAGCCAGGTGCAGAAGGACCGGGTCTGGAGCGGTGAACTGTCGAACCTCTGGGTCCAGTACCAGACCCGCGCCAGCAAACACGCCCAGGAAGGCAAGCGCGACCCGCAACTGGAGCTGTACCGCTGGTGGCTGGAAGAGTACCGGGTGTCGCTGTTCGCCCAGCAACTGGGCACCAAGGTGCCGATTTCGGATAAGCGCTTGAGCAAGCAGTGGGGGCAGGTGGAGCCCTGACCCCGGCGCAAGACCTGTGGGAGCGAGCCTGCTCGCGATAGCGGTGGGTCAGTCAACATTGATGCTGGCTGATCCAGCGCTATCGCGAGCAGGCTCGCTCCCACAGGGTTTGGTTTTGTAATTCACTGAGAATGGGCCAAACGCCAGCGTTTATGGCAAACTTCGCGCCTATAAATGCCGGTCCCGTGGTTTTTAGCGTCGATGATCACGGGCGGATCGGAATAAAGCGCTGCCAGGTCTGCTTCCCCTGGATGGGAAAAGACCCCTTGTGTGTTGGTACGTCGGTGCCAACGCTTTCTGCCTGAACAGATCAGAGACACGACCATGCATAACGTCGTCATCAGCGGCACCGGCCTGTACACCCCGGCCAACAGCATCTCCAATGAAGAGCTGGTGCAGTCTTTCAATACCTACGTCGCGCAATTCAACGCCGACAATGCCCAAGCCATCGAGCGGGGGGAAGTCGAGGCGTTGACCGAATCCAGCGCGGCGTTCATCGAAAAAGCCTCCGGCATCAAGAGCCGCTTTGTCATGGACAAGGATGGCATCCTCGACCCGCAACGCATGACCCCGCGCCTGCCCGAGCGCTCCAACGACGAGTGGTCGGTGCTGTGTGAAATGGCTGTCGGCGCGGCGAAACAGGCCCTGGAACGCGCCGGCCGCACCGCCGCCGACATCGATGGCGTGATCGTCGCCTGTTCCAATCTGCAGCGTCCGTACCCGGCCATCGCCATTGAAGTCCAGGAAGCGCTGGGCATCGAAGGTTTTGGTTACGACATCAACGTGGCCTGTTCCTCGGCGACGTTCGGCATCCAGGCCGCGGCCAACAGCGTACAACTGGGCCAGGCCCGGGCGATCCTGATGGTCAACCCTGAGGTGTGCACCGGCCACCTGAATTTCCGCGACCGCGACAGCCACTTCATCTTCGGCGACGCGGCCACCGCGGTGATCATCGAACGGGCGGACCTGGCGACCTCGCCGTATCAGTTCGACGTGGTCAGCACCAAGCTGCTCACCAAATTCTCCAACAACATCCGCAACAACTTCGGCTTCCTCAACCGCGCCGGGGAAGAGGGGATCGGCAGTCGTGACAAGCTGTTTGTCCAGGAAGGTCGTAAAGTCTTCCGCGATGTCTGCCCGATGGTGGCCGAACTGATTGGCGTGCACCTGGAAGAAAATCAGCTGAGCGTCGGTGAAGTGAAGCGTTTCTGGCTGCACCAGGCCAACCTGAGCATGAACCACCTGATCGTGCGCAAGCTGCTGGGTCGCGAAGCCACCGAAGAAGAAGCGCCGGTGATCCTCGACCGCTACGCCAACACCAGCTCGGCGGGTTCGGTGATTGCGTTCCACTCCTACCAGGATGATTTGCCCAGCGGTTCGGTCGCCGTACTCAGCTCGTTCGGCGCCGGCTATTCGATTGGCAGCGTGATTCTGCGTAAGCATTGATCCTCTGGCGGCGACGAATTTTTTGTGGGAGCAAGGTCATGTGGGAGCAAAGCTTGCTCGCGAAACAGGCAGCTCGGTTTATGAAGGACCGCATCGCGGGCAAGCCTTGCTCCCACATCAGCCCCCTCGCCACAGCCGCAATCTATTCAGCAATGGGCGTTGAATGACCGTCACCGACGACACACAACTGCTCCAACGCCTCCTGGCCGGTGAGCAGCAGGCCTTCAAAGAGCTGGTCAGCACCTACCAGAGCCCGATGCGCGCCGTGGCCTACGCCATCGTGGGCAGTCGGCATGCCGATGAAGTGGTGCAGGACGCCTGGTTGTCAGTGGTGCGCAACCTCAATGGCTTCCAGGGCCGCTCCAGTCTCAAGACCTGGCTGCTGACCATCACCGCCAACGCCGCCAAGGGCCGCTACAAGCAGAACCGTCGGGAGGTGTTGCTCGATGATCTGCCGTCGCCCCACGGGACCCTGGGCGATGATCGTTTCGCCGCGGATGGCCATTGGCTGCTGGCACCGTTCGCCTGGCATCAGGACACACCGGAGGCGCTGCTCACGATGAGTGAGCTGCGCGAATGCCTCGAGCACACGCTGCTCAGTCTGTCGCAACTGCAAAGCAGTGTCTTGACCCTGCGCGAACGTCAGGGCCTGGAACTGGAAGACATCTGTAATCTTCTGGACATCTCGCTCTCCAACGTACGTGTGCTGTTGCATCGGGCACGGCTGAAGGTCTTTGCGACCGTGGAACATTTCGAGGAAACCGGCGAATGCTGACCTGCAAGGAACAAGTGGCGCGCTCCAGCGATTTTCTCGACGGCCAACTGAGTTTTCATGAGCGCCTTATGGTGCGCCATCACCTGATGTTCTGTGCCACGTGCCGGCGTTTCATTCGCCAGATGCGCCTGATGCAGGCCACGCTCAGAAAGCTGCCTGAATCGCCGGTTCCCGACCTGGATCAGTTGGCTGAAAAACTCGCGGCCGAGCGCCGTAAAAATATTCGCTGAGTCCCAGACACCCCTACGCCCCTGTGGGAGCGAGCCTGCTCGCGATGGCATTGTTTCATTCGACATCAATGCCGGCTGATTGACCGCTATCGCGAGCAGGCTCGCTCCCACTGGTATTGGTGCATCGGTTATTCCCTTTCGAAGTAAAAAGTTCCCCTGTCATAAAATCTTTATCTGACAGCAACTGCGCTGACACAACCCATCGCCAAGATCCCCTCCAACACCAGCGGGCTCAGTTCCGCGTGTTTTCTAACGGCATAGACTACCAACAGGGGAATTCTTCGATGATCCGTAAGCACTTCGCAGGTGTTGCCGCCAGCGCACTGGCAATGGCAGTAACCGCCCAGGCTTTCGCCGGCACCGTCACCACCGATGGCGCCGATATCGTGGTCAAAACCAAGGGCGGCCTTGAGGTCGCTACCACCGACAAAGAGTTCAGCTTCAAGCTTGGCGGTCGTTTGCAGGCTGACTACAGCCAGTTTGACGGTCTCTACACCGATAATGGCAATTCGGCCGACGCCGCTTACTTTCGTCGCGCTTTCCTGGAACTGTCCGGCGTGCTGTACACGGACTGGGCCTACACCATCAGCTACGACTTCTCGCATAACGCCGGCAGTTCAGACGACGGTTACTTTGACGAAGCGTCCATGGCCTACAACGGCTTCAAGCCGGTCTCGATCAAATTCGGTCGTTTCGACCCGGATTTCGGCCTGGAAAAAGCCACCAGTTCCAAGTGGGTGACCGCGCCGGAGCGTAACGCCGCTTACGATCTGATCGACTGGGCCAACGGCCACCAGAACGGTCTGGGTCTGCAAGCGTCCAGCACCTTCGCCGATTCGTTCTATGCCTCCGCTGGCGTATTCGCCAAGGACAACAACGACACCGACGGCGACAGCGTCAAGCAGGTCAACGGTCGCTTCGTATTCGCGCCGATGCATGACTCCGGCAACGTCCTGCACTTCGGTGTGAACGTCGCCTCCCGTGACGTCTCCGACACCGTATTCGATGCACGTTATCGTTCCCGCCTGGGCATGCGTGGCGTCGAAACGCTGGGTGGCAACGATGCCGGCCCTAACGGCAACCGTCCGTTGCTGGGTGGCGCGAACAACTCGCCGGCCGGTTCGTACGACACCGACACGGCGTTCGGCCTGGAAGCCGCTTTCGCCATGGGGCCTGCGTCGATCCAAGGTGAATACATTTCGCGTAAAACCAAGGCTGACAGCGACGCCTTCGAAGACATCAAAGGTCACGGCTTTTATGTCCAGGGTGCCTACACCCTCACCGGTGAATCCCGCGGCTATAAGATCGGCAAGTTCGACGCGATCAAGCCCGCCAACAAGTCCATCGGCGCCTGGGAAGTGTTCTATCGCTACGACAGCATGACCGTCGAAGACGACAACATCACCACTGCCTCCGCGACCCGTGACGTGGGCGATGCCGAAGCCAAGGTGCACAACCTGGGTGTGAACTGGTACGCCAACGAAGCGGTGAAAATCTCCGCTGCCTACGTCAAGGCCAAGGCCGACAACGTGACCAATGCCAACGGCGACGACGATGGTGACGGTTTTGTCATGCGCGCCCAGTACGTGTTCTAAGTCGTGCTGATTTGATTCAACGCTTCATGTTTCATCCGTTATAGCTCCTTTGAACCCCGCCTCTGGCGGGGTTTTTTTTACGTCCGTCCGCTCAGGATCGGCGATACTCGCCCCATCCGCATTCTGGATATCGGGGAGCCGCATGCCGCTACACGTTCTGGACAGCCTGTCCGCCATCGCGCCGCAAGAGTGGGACGCACTGGTGCCCGTCAATCAACCTTTCCTGCGCCACGCTTTCCTCACGGCCCTGCAAGACAGTGGCAGCCTGGGCCCGCAATCCGGTTGGCAGGCCGAGCATCTGCTGCATATTGAAGACGGGCGTGTGCTGGCGGCTCTGCCCAGTTATCGCAAGTGGCATTCCTACGGCGAATACGTGTTCGATCACGCCTGGGCCGACGCCTGCGCCCGGGCCGGGATCGACTATTACCCCAAGCTGTTGACGGCGGTGCCGTTCAGCCCGGTCAGTGGCCCACGACTGCTGGCGGCAAGTGGGGAAGACGGGTTGGAGTTGCTTGCCAGCCTGCCGGGTTATCTGGAAATCGAATCGCTCTCCAGTGCCCACATCAACTTCACCGATGCCTTTACCGACGCAGCGCTGGCCGGGCAGGAGGGCTGGCTGCAGCGGATTGGTTGCCAGTACCACTGGCGCAATCGCGGTTATCGGGACTTTCAGGATTTTCTCGACGCGCTCAGTTCCCGCAAACGCAAGCAGATGCGCAAGGAACGTGAGCAAGTGGCGGGGCAGGGCATCGATTTCCAATGGCTGGAAGGTCATCAACTGGACCAGGCCCAGTGGGATTTTGTCTACGCCTGTTACGCCAATACTTACGCGGTGCGTCGGCAAGCGCCGTACCTGACCCGGACGTTTTTCAGTCTGCTGGCCGAGCGCATGCCCGAGGCCATTCGCGTGGTGTTGGCCAAGCAAGGTTCACGGCTGGTGGCGATGGCGTTCAGCCTGGTGGGCGGTGACAGTTTTTATGGGCGTTACTGGGGTTGCCTGGCGGAATTCGACCGTTTGCACTTCGAGACCTGTTTTTATCAGGGCATGGATTACGCCATTGCCCACGGCTTGCAGCGTTTCGATGCCGGTGCCCAGGGCGAGCACAAACTGATTCGTGGTTTCGAGCCGGTGATCACCCGTTCCTGGCACTACTTGCGCCATCCTGGCCTGAAGGCGGCGGTTGCAGACTTTCTGGTCCGGGAGCAGGAGGGCGTGTTGGCGTATGCCGAAGAGGCGAAGACCGCACTGCCTTATCGACAGTGCTGATCTTCGCCGGCGTGACTCAGCTGTTTTCCTTGCCCAGCCAGCGGTAAGCAACACCGCCAACGATGGCGCCGAGCAACGGTGCCACCCAGAACAGCCACAATTGCTCGATGGCCCAGCCGCCGACGATCAGTGCCGGACCGGTACTGCGGGCCGGGTTGACGGAGGTGTTGGTGACCGGGATCGAGATCAGGTGAATGAGCGTCAGGGCCAGGCCGATGGCAATCGGTGCCAGGCCGGCTGGCGCACGTTTGTCGGTGGCGCCGAGGATGATCAGAATGAACATTGCCGTCATGACCAGCTCCGTCACAAAGCCGGCCACCATGGAGTACTGACCGGGCGAATGTTCGCCGTAACCGTTCGCTGCCAGGCCGGAAGCGGCCAGGTCGAAGCCTTCCTTGCCGCTGGCGATGAAGTAGATCAACGCGGCGGCGAGCACCCCACCAATGAGCTGGGCAATGATGTAGGCAGGCAGTTCCTTGGCCGGAAACCGCCCGCCCACGTACAAGCCCACCGACACGGCCGGGTTCAGGTGGCAACCTGAGATATGGCCGATGGCGAACGCCATGGTCAACACCGTCAGGCCGAATGCCAGGGCAACCCCCAGCACGCCAATCCCGGAAGCGGCCAATACAGCGCTGCCACAGCCGCCCAACACCAGCCAGAACGTACCCAACAACTCAGTCGTTGATCGTTTGAGTAAAGACATAAGCATCCTTGATAGAACAGTCGTGATAATCGGTTATGCATCCAGCAGAGTTACGACAGGTTCATCTCCAGAACCTGGGCTGAGTACAGCAGAACGTTGCGACAAATCCAGCGGCATTAAAAAACCGCCAGAGTCATGGACTGTGGCGGTTTCGGCCTTGGACGGTGGGGAGTATGCGGTTGCGGTGTGGGTCAAATCGATCCTGGACAGAATTTTTCAGAAAGGTCTTACTGCACTGACCTTGCGGTTTAAACCCGGTCCTGTGGCCAGGAGCAAGCTCCCTCGCCACGGGTTAGGTGGAGCCTGGTTGATTCAATCAATCCCCACAAACCCACCCGTCTGATGCTGCCACAGCCGCGCATACAACCCGCCATGGGCCAGCAGTTCGGCATGGCTGCCGGTCTCGGCGATGCGGCCGTTTTCCAGCACCACCAGCCGGTCCATTCGCGCGATGGTGGAGAGGCGGTGGGCGATGGCGATCACGGTCTTGCCTTGCATCAGGGTCTCGAGGCTTTCCTGGATCGCCGCTTCGACTTCCGAGTCAAGTGCTGACGTCGCTTCGTCCATAATCAGGATCGGCGCATCCTTGAGCAGCACCCGTGCGATGGCAATACGCTGACGCTGGCCGCCGGACAGCTTCACTCCGCGTTCACCCACATGGGCATCAAAACCGCTGCGGCCTTCAGCGTCCGACAGCAGCGGGATGAACTCATCGGCCCGGGCCTTGTGCACCGCCGCCCAGAGTTGCGCATCGGTGGCGTCGGGTTTGCCGTAGAGCAGGTTGTCGCGAATGGAACGGTGCAGCAGCGACGTGTCCTGGGTGATCATGCCGATGCGCTCGCGCAGGCTTTCCTGGCCCACTTCTGCGATGTCCTGCCCGTCGATCAGAATGCGCCCGCCTTGCACGTCATACAGACGCAGCAGCAGGTTCACCAGCGTGGATTTGCCCGCACCGGACGGGCCGATCAGGCCGATCTTTTCCCCCGGCTTGATCACCAGGTTGAGGTCGCCGATCACCCCGCTTTTCTTGCCGTAGTGGAAATCCACATGCTCGAAGCGCACTTCGCCACGGGCCACCGCCAAAGGCTTGGCCTGGTCGCGGTCGGTAACGCTGACTGGCTGGGCGATGGTCTGCAAACCGTCCTGGACCATGCCGATGTTTTCGAAGATGCCATTGACCACCCACATGATCCAGCCGGACATGTTGACGATACGGATCACCAACCCGGTCGCCAGGGCAATCGCGCCCACGCTGATCAGCGACTGGGTCCAGAGCCACAGGGCCAGCGCCGTGGTGCCGACGATCAGCAGCCCGTTCATGCTGGTGATGACCACGTCCATGCTGGTGACCACGCGGCCGGCCAATTGGGCTTTCTCGGTCTGCTCCTGGATGGCTTCGCGGGCGTATTGCTGTTCGAAGTTGGTGTGGGCGAACAGCTTCAGCGTGGTGATGTTGGTGTAGCCGTCGACGATCCGGCCCATGAGTTTGGAGCGGGCATCGGACGATACGACGGAGCGCTCCTTGACCCGCGGCACGAAGTAGCAGAGTGCACCGATGTAGGCGGCGATCCAGATCAGCAGCGGGATCATCAGGCGCCAGTCGGCTTCGGCAAACAGCACCAGTGAGCTGATGGCGTAGATCAGCACGTGCCACAGCGCGTCCACGGCCTGCACCGCTGAGTCGCGCAAGGAGTTGCCGGTCTGCATGATGCGCTGGGCGATGCGTCCGGCGAAGTCGTTCTGGAAAAAGTTCAGGCTCTGCTTGAGCACGTAGCTATGGTTTTGCCAGCGGATCAGGCTGGTCATGCCGGGGCTCAAGGTCTGGTGCACCAGCAGGTCATGCAAGGCCACGAAGATCGGCCGGAAAACCAGCGCCACCACCGCCATCCACGCCAGCTCCAGGCCGTGGAGCTTGAAGAAGTCCACGTTCGGCGTGCCCTGGGTCAGGTCGATGATGCGGCTCAGGTAGCTGAACAGCGCCACCTCGATCAGTGCGCCGATCAGGCCCACCACCAGCAGCACGGCGAAGCTGGGCCAGACTTGTTTCAGATAATAGGTGTAGAAGGGCAGGACGCGGTTCGGTGGTGCCGAGGTAGGGGCGTCGCGGAAAATGTCGATCAGTGTTTCGAAACGGCGATAAACCATGGGTACATAGCCCGGGCCGGGCTCTCCTTTTTTCCTGTGAGCGGCGCGGGATCGCCGCCGCCGCTCAGGCTTGCCCTGTGCTGTTTAGTCGATGCGCTTGGCCGACTTGATGATCACAGGATCGATCGGCACGTTTTGCATGCCTTGTTTGGTGGTGGTCTGGGAGTTGACGATGATGTCCACCACGTCCATGCCCTTGACCACTTTGGCGAACACCGCGTAACCGGCGTCACGGCCCGGGTCGAGGAACGCATTGTCGGCCACGTTGATGAAGAACTGGCTGGTGGCCGAGTTCGGGTTGGAAGTACGCGCCATCGACAAGGTGCCACGAACGTTATGCAGGCCATTGCTGGCTTCGTTCTTGATCGGTGCCTTGGTGTCTTTCTGTTGCATCTGTTGGGTGAAACCGCCGCCCTGGGCCATGAAGCCCGGGATCACGCGGTGGAAAATCGTGTTGTTGTAGAAGCCGCTGTCCACGTACTCAAGGAAGTTCTTGGTACTGATCGGCGCCTTGACCGGATCCAGCTCGATTTCGATCTGACCGTTGGTGGTGTCCAGCAATACGTGGGGCGCCGTGGTCGGCTGTGCGGCCATCAGGTTGGCGGCAAACAGGACGGAGCCGGCGGCGAGGGCGATTTTTTTCAGCATGGGTTCAGTGATCCTGAGTAGTTGAGTCGATTGCGGTCAAAAATTCGAGCAGGGTTTGGTTGAAGCGCTCGGGTTGATCCAGCGGGGTCGCGTGCCGTGAGTCGGCAATGACCACCAGCCGGGCATCGGGCAGCAGTTTCACATAGGCCTCTTTCAAGGCCACGGGGGTGTAGTCGTGGTCGGCGCAAATGACGAGGGTTGGACAGGCCACCTGCGACAGTCGTTCCTGAACCCCCCAACCCACAATGGCATCGAAGCTGGCGAGATAAGCACGTTTGTCGTTTTTTGCCCAGCGCCGGGCCATTTCCAGGCGTAACTCGGTCTGTTGCGGTTTGGGGAACAACTTGGCGCCCAGGGCCTTGCCAATGGTTTCAAGGCTCAGAAGGCGCATCAGGCTCCAGCGCTTGAACCATTGCCAGCAGTCATCAGGCGTGCGGACTTTGACTTGCGGCGCGCTGTTGACGATGCACAGGCTCTTGACCCGCCCTGGCTCATCCACGGCCAGTTGAAAACAAATCATGCCGCCCATGGACCAGCCCACCAGATGCACCGGGCCCAGGTCCAGGTGTTCGAACAGGGCGATCAGGTCGGCGCTGAAACCTTCGATGCTGTAAGGCCCGCGAGGTTTGTCGGAACGTCCATGGCCGCGCACGTCCACTACGATCAAACGGTAGTGGGCGGACAATACCGGGATCTGTTTTTCCCAGTCGCGGGTGCTCGAGCCCAGCCCGTGGACCAGAATCAAGGGCGCGCCGTGGCCATATTCCTCGTAGTGCAGGTTGCAATCTTCGTGGGCGAAATAGGCCATTGGCAAAATCCTTGTCAGGCTTGTTCAGGGGCGGCGAACGGCGCATCCAGCGGCGCGGTGTCGAAGGTGCGCAGCAGTTCGATGAGGATTTGCGTGGCCGGGCCCAAGGGTTTTTCCTTGTTGGAAAAAAGATAGAAGGTGGAGTTGCGAGTGCCGCCTTGTTCCAAGGGTAGACGCTTGAGCAAGCCCTCCTTGAGTTCCCGCTCGATCATGTGCCGCGGCAGCCAGGCGAAGCCCAGGCCGCTGCCGACGAACGTCGCGGCGGTGGCCAGGCTGCCGACGGTCCAGCGTTGCTCGGCACCCAGCCACCCGACGTCGCGGGGTTGCTGGCGACCGGAGTCGCGGATCACCACCTGCAATTGGCTTTCCAGGTCCTGGAAGTTCAGTTCGCGGTTGAGGCGATGCAGGGCGTGTTCGGGATGGGCCACCGCGACGAATTCAACATCGCTCAGTTCGGCGCCCAGGTAACCGGGAATGCTGAAGCCGCTGATGGCCAGGTCCGCCACGCCTTCGAGCAGCACTTCCTCGACACCCGATAGCACTTCTTCGCGCAGGCGCACGCGACAGCCACGGCTTTGCGGCATGAACGCGGTCAAGGCACGTACGAGGCGGGCGTTGGGATAGGCGGCATCGACCACCAGCCGCACTTCCGCTTCCCAGCCTTGCTCCATGTGATGGGCCAAGTCTTCCAGTTGGCTGGCCTGTTTCACCAATTGACGGGAACGACGCAGCAATACGCCGCCGGCTTCGGTCAACACGGCCTTGCGCCCATCGATACGCAGCAACGGCACGCCGAGCTGGTCCTGCATGCGGGCCACGGTGTAACTCACCGACGACTGGGAGCGGTGCAGCACCTCGGCGGCCTGGGCGAAGCCGCCGTGGTCGACCACCGCTTGCAAGGTTCGCCATTGATCCAGGGTCACGCGGGGCGCTTTCATATTGAGCTCCTCTTGTCCTAAGCTGGCGGTCCCTTGGTGGAGACTGCCTAATGAAAAAAATCTGTTGTGTGGTGCTGGCCCTGTTGCCGCTGACTGCGTTCGCGTACCCGATCGATGTGGAAAAACACCTCAACGGCCTGAGCATCGACTACACCGCCTATGACACCGACGCCGACATCGGCTCCATTCAGGTCAACAACTACGGCGGCACCGACGCGGCCTGCACTGTGGTGTTTCGCAACGGCCCTGAAGCACCACGTACCCGCAAGATCGAAGTCGCCGCCGGCAAGTTCAAGAACGCCACCGCCAAGTTCAACCGCAACATCATCAAGCTGCGCATCACACTGACCTGCCAGCCGAAATAAGTCGGTGACACAGGAGCGAGCCAATCCTTGCTCCGCTTATAAACGAATTTATCGATGTTTTGCAGCAATTATTTGCGCTTTTTGATCGATGTAGCCATGTTTAAGCTTCACTCCATCGACTGACAACATTCTCCGATGGAGGCTACAACCCATGTCCCGCGTTCTGATCATCGAAAGCAGTGCCCGCCAGCAAGACTCGGTTTCCCGTCAACTGACCCAGACCTTCATCAACCAATGGAAAGCTGCGCACCCGGCCGATGAAATCAGTGTTCGTGACCTGGCCATCCATCCGGTACCACACCTGGACGCCAATCTGCTGGGGGGCTGGATGAAGCCCGTCGAGCAGCGCAACGACATCGAAAACGCTTCCCTGGAACGCTCCAACCAGTTGACCGATGAATTGCTGGCCGCTGACGTGCTGGTGATGGCTGCGCCGATGTACAACTTCGCCATCCCGAGTACCTTGAAAGCCTGGCTGGACCACGTACTGCGTGCCGGTGTGACCTTCAAGTACACCCCCACCGGTCCCCAGGGCCTGCTGACCGGCAAACGTGCCTTCGTCCTGACCGCTCGCGGCGGCATTCATGCCGGCGCCAGCTCCGACCATCAGGAACCCTACCTGCGTCAGGTCATGGCCTTCATCGGCATCCACGACGTGACCTTCATCCATGCCGAGGGCATGAACCTGGGAGGTGATTTCCAGGAGAAGGGCTTGAATCAGGCCAACGCCAAGCTGTCCCAGGTCGCCTGATCCGTTAATCCTCAGGTAATCGCCAGGTGGTCTAGTGGCCTGGCGCTCCCTTCAAGCTGTTTTGCGCATCGAACCTCCCTTGGCACTTGTTGCTCCTGAGTGCAGTCGCCCGATTGAACGCTTTAGCGAGATCGGGCTTTTTTTTGCCTGCAATTCCAGGCCAGCCACACAACCCTGTGGGAGCGAGCCTGCTCGCGATTGCAGTGTGACTGTGTAAGAGAAATCACCTGACACTCCGCCATCGCGAGCAGGCTCGCTCCCACAGGGTTCAGTGCCTGGGCTGGCTACTGCGGTTAGCGACAACCGGCAAAAACCGCTATCTTCGCCGCCATCCGAAACGAGGGGCGTATGGGCTATCTACTTTTTGTCACGCTGATTCAGGCGTTTTCCTTCAGTCTGATTGGCGAATACCTGGCCGGGCATGTCGACAGTTACTTCGCGGTGCTGGTGCGGGTTGTGCTGGCGGGGCTGGTGTTCATTCCGCTGACCCGCTGGCGTCAGGTGGAACCGTCGTTCATGCGCGGCATGCTGTTGATCGGCGCCTTGCAGTTCGGCGTGACCTACGTGTGCCTGTACTTGAGCTTTCGTGTGCTGACGGTGCCCGAGGTCCTGCTTTTCACCATCCTGACGCCGCTGCACGTGACCTTGATCGAAGACGCGCTCAATCGTCGCTTCAATCCCTGGGCCTTGATCGCGGCGCTGGTGGCAGTGGCTGGCGCGGCGGTGATTCGTTACGACCGGATCAACCCGGATTTCTTCATGGGCTTTTTGCTGCTGCAACTGGCCAACTTCACCTATGCGGCCGGGCAGGTGCTGTACAAACATCTCGTCGCTCGCCATCCCAGCGACCTGCCGCACTACCGGCGTTTCGGCTACTTCTACCTCGGCGCACTGGCGGTGGCGTTGCCGGCCTTCCTGATGTTCGGCAAGGCGGATTTCTGGCCAGAAGCACCGCTGCAATGGGGCGTACTGATATTCCTCGGCCTGGTCTCCACCGCTTTGGGGCTTTACTGGTGGAACAAAGGCGCGTGCATGGTCAACGGCGGCACGCTGGCGGTGATGAACAACCTGCATGTGCCGGTGGGGCTGCTGGTGAACCTGCTGATCTGGAACCAGCACGAGGCGCTGGGGCGGTTGCTGCTGGGTGGGTCGGTGATATTGGCGGCGGTGTGGATCAGTCGGTTGGGGGTACGCCAGCCGCTGCCTGCACACTGAACCCCTGTGGGAGCGAGCCTGCTCGCGAAGGCGTCGTATCAGTCGCTGTATCTGTTGTCTGACACTGCGCTTTCGCGAGCAGGCTCGCTCCCACAGGGGATCTCTGCGACTTGAAGGTCAAACCACCTGCTTCTGCGGCTCCGGCAGAGGACTGGCCCCCAATGCCGCGGGCAACAGCCCCGAACGCAGATCCATGCCACTGGGCTGTTGATACAGGTTCAAGCCGAACTCCGGCATCACCGCCAGCAGGTAATCAAAAATATCCCCCTGGATACGCTCATAGTCGGCCCACGCAGTGGTGCGGGTGAAGCAGTAGATTTCCAGCGGGATGCCCTGGGCCGTGGTCTGCATCTGGCGGACCATGCAGGTCATGTTTGGCTGGATGTCCGGGTGGCTTTTCAGATACGCCAAGGCGTAGGCGCGGAAGGTGCCCAGGTTGGTCATGCGCCGGCGGTTGGCCGACATCGCCGCGACGTTGCCCTGGGCTTCGTTCCAGGCCTTGAGTTCGGCCTGTTTGCGGCTGATGTAATCGGTCAGCAGATGAACCTGGGTCAGGCGCTCTTCTTCCTCGTCCTGCAAAAACCGCACGCCGCCGGCGTCGATGAACAGGCTGCGCTTGATCCGCCGCCCGCCGGATTGCTGCATGCCGCGCCAGTTCTTGAACGACTCGGACATCAGGCGCCAGGTGGGGATCGAGACGATGGTCTTGTCGAATTGCTTTACGTGTGAGCTAACGCTAGAAATGGACGTAAAAATCCAATATAAATCAGTAGGTTAAATTTTTTTGCCCATTGTCCATTTTTCTTTTGATCGATGGACATCTCTGCCAATCATCAAAAGTACAATGCTTGTACATATCCCTCAGTCCCCAAGGGCCCCGCACGACCCGCCCATTCAACCTGCCAGGTGGTGCCTTGGATTCTCACCAAAGCACAATGAAAGAGAATTGTGCGGTTGCTTGGGACGCCCGGATACCTAGCGATGCCTACCAAAAATTAGGACGCAAAAAACCCGGCAGGGATCCGCTATCCACAAGAACGCGGACAGACTTCACATCGGTTTTTGCCATCCGGACTTTACGTAACGGAACCTCGGTTCCTGAACCTTGGGGCCACCGTGATCTTCGCCCTCAATCCTGAAAGACTTGGCCATCAGATCTCGCAATCCCCCCAGGCGCTCCATTGAGGTGAGCTCCTTGGTTATGTCCTTCACGACGGTTGTGAAGGCTTTGGTCGATTCAGATTTCATGAACTCAGGTGTCGAGAGAGCGAAATCGCGGTCAGGTAGTGAGACCCCGAATAGGCTGGTGACCGAGCTTGCCGTTTTAATGAGGAAGCTCCCCTGAATGCCCTGAGTAGACCTTACACCGTAGCTGCGCCTAAGGTCGCCGCAAATCTTGTCGACGTCGTCCATGAGCTTCGTAATGCGCTTGTTGCCGCTCGCAATACCCTGCTCGTCGAATGCAACGCGAATGGCTTTGAGCGTTTCGCGCATGGTCACGAAATGGCTTTCGTCGCGTAGCTGCCTGGCAGCCTCAATGGCATTGGAGACGCTACCAGTAGATTGAGTCAGCCACGCCGAGAACAAGGGCAGATCCAATGCAACAGTTTGGGTTGCTCCGTGTGATTGGATTTCCGAAATGCTCGTTCTTGTCTTGTCCGCCAGGTTGGCCAGGAGTCGGGCGGTGAAATCATGGCCAAAGGCGCCGACTTTTTTCATCCAGTGCACCTGATAAGCGTGCCGGATGGGGTGGATGAATGAGTCAGCTTTCAAGTGTTTGGCGGCAGTCGAGTAATAAATGGATTTATAGGCAAGCCAATTTAGGGAGGCTACGAACATCTCCAACTGCCTTGTGGGGCCACCATAGTCGCCCCGGCTGCTTTCTGAGAACTCTGACTTGCTGAACACATGACCATCCGAGCTTACAAGCTTGACGTCCTTCGACCAGCGCCCGCGCGTTTCGCCTGCATCACTCAACTCTGCGAAGATAGCTGCACTTAAAGCGCTGTACTTGCTGTATTCCTCAGAGCCACGGTAGCCCAACATCCTCATTGTCAGGTAATACACGCTGGAGGCTTGATCCCAGGTGCACACCATGTTCATTTTTAATTGCTCCAACAGGGCGCTGAAGTCATCATCCACAAATTCTCCACCCCGGATTTCGGGACGGATTGATGCCGCTTCCTTTTGCGCGACCGAATCAACCTCCTCAAGACCAAATTCGGTAGGCGCCAAGAAACGGAGGTAAGGAAATTGCTGTTTCCGACTGTCTCTATGCTCAGGCTTGTAGTTGTCTATGCAGAGAAGATCATCGTAGAAGAGATTGCCTTGCAGAAAGTTCTCCAAAGCGCACAGATCCCCGTTGATCGTGTCGCTGGTCTTGACTGCTACCGCTCCGGTGGCGCGCTGGACGGCTGTGAGTGTGGCATTGTCTATCAGTGCGTACGTCATGGATTGGTAGCCTGTCGTGCTTGAACACAAAAATCGTCGAGGCATCAGCTGCCCGCATGGATTCCGGATTTGCCATGTCCCTATGCCAGTGTGTTTCAGGAAAATTCATTTTTTCCTATAAACTTGGCAGAGAGGGCAATGGAGTTCTAAGGTCATGTGCGTTCATGACTGCATGCCGCGAAGAGAACTTTGCCACACAACCTCAGACGCTGATAAAAACCAACGCTAATTAATCCTGAATGAGGTCTCCCTCGGGAAAGATTTTATTCCACCACCGGATAAGTTTTTTTTCTTTCGTTGCAAACGCTCCTTCTTGAATTCCTACGATTAGGTAGCCAGCATCTAACGCGTCGTGTCTAAATCGCTCTAGCTGTTTTGATTCAGTAGTAAGGTCAATTTCCTGAGTGTAACGAGTCCAAAAATCTAGCGCGAATAAAAGATTTACCTGTAGCCAGCGATAGCTAATCCATGACTTATCAACTTCGCTACTATCCGGCTGGGGGGGAGACATGATTGTATTGACAGCGCCTTTCAAGAAAACTTCGTCGCTTGCTATTTTTTCTTCGAGGTTCTCCTGTACTTGTTTTCTGTCTTTTGGATGGATGTCTCTAGTTTCGGGTAGTATCTTGTCGATATTTCTAGTCAGTAAGAAGAGATAGTTTACATCCTCGTCCACTTGGCTTTTTCTGTTGTCTCTTAGGGCGGACAGCTCAGTTGGGACGATGAATTCTGGGTTGCGGTAGTTTTCCGTCGCTGCGTGATCAATAGTTCGTACATGTAGACTGGGCAGTCCACAGCTACGGAGATTTTCTTTCTCGTAGCGAAGTAAATAACCGTGATTTCGGGATAGCTCAAATGGCCTGACTGTCGATGGCAGTCTATAAAACCATTTTGCTCTATCCTCAGGAACGCCTTTGGATAATTCATACAGCATCTCTTCAGGCATTAGAAGTCTGTATGAGTTATCCAGCTCATCAATTCGTCTCTTCGAAACGCCCTGAAGGAAGGATTTGTCAAGCACTAGGAATTTTTTCATGGCATTCTTTTCAAGTTGGATAGTTAGCAACAACTACGTTGCCACAGCCTTAACGGCTTTCTTTACGGAAAGTTCCTGCTCGCTACCATCACTGAATTTCACGACAAAGCCCTGCGTAGTGCCACCGTGGGCGCCAACCCCACGCGCTATATTGCGCGCGTAAAAGGCAACAGGCTGTCCTGGCGTTGGCCAGTTGGTCGCTTTGCAATACCGGACGTACAGGTCTTCGAGCAGACCAAATTCTGTGGAGTCTTGAATATCTCCACCCTCAACGAGATTTTTGTCACGCATGGCATAAAAAAAGCGCTCCGCTTCCGTCTGGGATGGAAAAAGTTGACCTTTGATGACCAGTTGGTTTGGCATTGTGGTTCCGCTCCGTAGGGTTAGTCGGCAAACTCGTCGATCGCTGGAAGACCGGAATCTCGGCCCGCTCTGCTGCAGCGCTCGCGTGCATCGCTTCCATCTTTACATTTCAGCGACCGCCCATTGCATTAGGCCTTTCTCGAAGGCGGTAAGCTGCAGGCTCTCCACCCGAGGGGCAAGCGATCGCAGTTTTGCCAGCAGATCGTTCAGGCGCTCTGATGGCAAAATCAGGTGCTTGATCTTGGTTGAGATCTGAGTGGGGATTCCATATTCGTCCAGTGCGGTGAGCAGTGGGTCAAGGAACATGTTCTCCAGTTGCTCAGCGAAGAAGCTAAAGTCTCCAGGCTCGTACCCGTGTTGCTCCAGCACGTCGACCTGAATTTTGTGAATCGCCATGATGTCCCGAGGTAATCTGAAGCACATCATGTTTCTAATGAATTTCAGGCGCAGGTTAATGGCTTCACTCGCCGAGATATTCTCCCACCGATTTTCCACCGCTTCGCTCAAATAGGCGGGTAAGTTTTTCTGATTTCGAAGTTCATTGATGTGCCAAGCCAACTGAGAACTGGACGAGATCAGGTAATCCATCAGGTTCTTACCTTCTAGTATGTAGACCATCTCGCATAAGTAGTTCAGTTGGTTTGGCTCAGGTATGCCTTTCCAGCCCAACAACTCCTGACAGTCAGTAAGGTCACTGATGATAGTTTTCGCCACTTCGACCTGACGCTCGATAGGAATGTGGCGGTTTTCGATCAGGGTGGCAGGTGACAGCAACGGGTTGGCATACGCCTCCTGAAGGCGGCCTCGCGAGATATCCGTGAGGTATTCGTTTTCCAGCTGCATTAAGAGGCCGATAGGTGAGGTTTCATCCTGATGGCCGATGGGGTACTCGACCGTCAGGCCCTGCTCAATGGGCGGGGCTTCGAGCATGAACACCTTGCCGATGAAGTATTTATTCATGCGGCCAGCGCGCCCAGAAATGTTCTTGTAAGTGAAGTAGTCGAGCGTTGACATCTTGAGGCGACGATCGTAAATAATCACGTTCTCAGCCGACGTGTTGACGCCCTCAATCATCGTTGATGTACAGATGATTCGCTTGATGACCCCCTCGTTGAACAGCTTGACGATGTACTGCTGCAGCGCGCGAGGCACCCCTCCATGGTGGATCCCGATGCCCAGGGCGATCGCCCTGGCAACGTTCCATTCTGGGTGGTAATGCTTGGAGATCCATGCAGCGATTTCCTGCGTCTCCGACACTGGGGTCAACCCGGCATCCTGGATAAGATACTCAGCGACCCTGTTTGCGCTTGCCGGCGCCTGACAGTAGATCAGGGTAGGGGACTCCAGCGTCCTGACCAGTTCCAGGAGCTTCTGTGTGCGCTCCTCTGAGCGCATGCCCAGATTGAAATTCTGGATATCGACCGCGACGGTGCTGAAGTCGGACGGGATGAAATGATACTCGTAACCGTCTAACCCAGAGATTTTCTGAATGTGCGGCCCGAGCATGTAGAACTGTGCTCCGGTCTTTGCGAGCTTGTGGAACGCCAAGCTCAGATCAACGGCGCGCGAGCTCTCATCCTTATCGCTACCCAAATCGATTTTGTAAAATTCGTCTAGCACGAAGAACTCCACATCATCCAGATCAGGACGCTGAATAACGCGCTCCTGCGTCAGGAGGTAGACGTTGGTGACGTCGGGCACGGCTTCTTGGCTGGGGTGGGTGATCAGGTTGAAGTCTCTGAACCGCTTGACCAAGCGGCGGCGGGTTTCATCAATCAGCGCGATGGTAGGAACAATCACCACCACCTTCTTGAACCGGCGCTGGGCAAGTACTGCGTCGATGACCAGGCTTTTGCCGACGCTGGTGGAGGCGCTCAGGACGACGTTTTTCCCCTGCATGATCAAGCTGAAAACGTGTGCCTGGAGGTGATGAAACACCATGCCAGGTTCCACACCTTCAACTCTGTGAGCCTCGTAAGCCAAGCGGTCAGACAGGGCCATGTTGTTTAGGTGTGGCGTGATGTAAGGAAATAGCCCAACGGCTCGCACCATATTGAGCAGGAGCGATTGTTCGACTGCGTCGAAGAGTGCGAACTTGTCGAGCGCACGGATCACCAGATCCCGTCCCTCCCACTCGGCGTTGCTTCGGTTGACGATGGCGTTAATGGCAAGCAGCACATCGACCGTCGAAACGCCCTCATTACTGAGTTTCGCTAGGCTGTTCTTGATCGTTTCGTAGTTCATTAACGCTTCATTCCTTGAGATGGCCGAAGCCGGCTTGGCCAGTTCGGAATACCTTCACCCTGTAGTTTTCTCAGCACTGCAAATCGACCACATGCCTTAGCTTATACCTGCAAGTCTTCAAGTGTTTTGCAGCGGGCGTTGAAGGCATTTGTCAGCTTCTCGATGCTTTCCATTGGCACGAGGAAGACCATGACCTTCACTTGCTTGATGTTCTCTGGCAGCTGGGTGGTGAAGGTGCTGAAGTGAGCCTCGATTTCTTTTCTAAGGTTGTTCACGTAATCAGCGAGCCAACCTGACGAGAGTGCGTGACTGTCGTAGGTCAGCAGGATGGGAAAGCACAGGACGTTCAGCATGTCATCGACTGACGAGTTCCGGTGCAGTGCCTGGTTGAAGGCGTCCGCTTTCGGTTGATGGTGCAGGGGCTCGCGCAGGTTGATGATGATCTCCCTTTCCGACGAGAGCACCGTCTCCGAGATGGTTGCGTCCAGGACGCCGCAGATCTGCGCCAACGTCGCGTCCATGGTGTCTGCTTCAATCAGGCGCGCTAGCCCCAGCCATAGCTGATCGTCCTGGCCGGGTATCTGGACGATGTGGGCGTTGCCAAATTCGGAGAGCTTGCCACCGGATTTATAGAAAACCTTGCACGCCACGGGCTCACTATTTTGGCGGCTACGCAGGATAGCGTGGAGGATTAGTTCGGCGATCAGCCTGTCGCGGGGCAGCTCGCAGTCGCTGAATGCATTGATGGAACGTGCGAGCATGGCTTCGGCATTGTGCGCGAGGATGTTCACGATCTCGCTCGCCTTGAGTGAAAATTCTGGGAGCCATTCAACTAGGTGTTTAGCAAAACCATCGTGCCGCCACGCTTTCAGCGCATACCGTACGTCAAAGCCGGAAAATGAGTGCAGTAGGCCCTCATCGGTGCTTGCGTGAAATTCGATTAGGAAGGGATCTGGCCGCTTTTTGTAGGGTTTGGCTGTGGCCGTTGACTGGTCATCAGCTGCATCTAGCAGCTGCTTGAGCTGGGCCAGAGCCGGTTCCCGCAGAATGATTTTTGTCGATGCAGCCGTTTTCACGTTGGCCGTGGCAGCCTTGTCAGCCATCTCCAAGAACTCATCGTAAATGGCCTGCATCTGAGTATTATTGGGACGGTTCCCGAAATCCTCAGCAAGCTTGGAAAGGGCTTTGATGTTAACCGCTTCCAGTGCCTCCACATCCCCATAGACCTGCCAGACGCAGTTCTCCGCCCAATAGGAGAAATTCCGATTTTGTGGTGAGGTGAATGTCTTGAATTTCTTGAGCAGGCCTTTGCCTCGGGCCGTGGTGGTGTCAGGCAGATTCCGTTTATCCAGCTCCGTTTTAAAGCCGTCAAGAACCTTCGCTACGTCGCGCTTGGTCACAATGCGGAAGCGGGCAGGGCCAGGGCGCACATCGCAATTCAGCGATTTATGGAGCAAGGACGAGTTGGCTTTTGTGCCATCCAGCTTGGTCACCTCATCCACATTCCATTTGTGGTCACCCTCTGTCGTCTTGACCTGGATGTACTCATTGACGAGCTGCCCCGCGTACTGGAATACGGCCACGATATCGTCGGCGGTCTCGCACTCTACCTGGGTGTAACTGCTATCGCGCAGCATCTTGAAAATGAAGCTGACGGCTACATGGTCTTGATACTTGAAGCCTTGCCTCGCAGCGGGCCCACCTTTGTTGGATGGGCTAGTAATACGCACCATGACATCCCTGTATTGCGAGAAATTTCCAGAAATGGGCATCCGATTGATCAGCCTCGGTGACAAATACGGAGCCTGCTAATAGCGTAAAGCTACCACTAATGGCAAATAGCCCGCTATTGGCAATATTAAGCAATCCGACGATCGTCCACACCGATTCAGCGGGTATCTACTACGCTAGCAAAGTCCGCCACGGGGAGCGGGGCGGGTGGCATATTCGGTGAGTGCCGGCACCCAATTTGGACTCAAACCGAGTTTAATGGACTCGACCTGTAAACGTAGAAAATGACTTGTTAACCAAGGTGGTTTACAGGTCATTTTTCTGGTTTACACCCTCTCCAGGCTGGGGTGCCGCAAGCCCTGAATCAAGGCGTCGTGTCATCTTTCGCATGGTAAAGCTGGTCGTCAGACTTTGGCGATCTGAGATTTAAGGGCCAACGTCAGGGTCAGGCGCCGGTTAGTGAAGGTCTTGAAGAACCCCGCCTTGGTGGCCTTGCTCTGGGCCGGGGGAGGTGCTTTCCACAGACCAAATATGATGACCTCGTCGTTCTCGCTTAGCCCATCAAACCAGCTTGCCTTGGCCGCCCACACACCCACTTCGAGGCTTATACCGTTTGTGGGTTCGTTGGGATCCTGGGTGACCTTTAGTCGTTCAAGGTTCATGACATTGAGCGTTGGATCGTCCTTGACGCCCCGCTTGATCTTACCGACGCGTCCATGGATGGCGATCGGGTATTGAGTCGAACTCTTTGAGACGGCGTAGTGGGCCTCCATTTGCCGGGCGTGTTCGAAGTAGAACTGGTTCCAGCCGACGGTATTGCCTGCAAACACTAATTCCAGGTGCTCCTCGATGTCAGCGTCTTCGTCGCACATTGCGCGCAGTCTAAGGACGCGTTGTGCGGTATTGATGTAGGAAGACAGCCGATTGGATGATGGTGTGTAGGTTCTGGAGGCAGTAGGGGTTCGCTCGCCACCGTCATTTTCCTTGGGCCGCTTCGCAGTTGCCTTCAACTCTTCTGTCACCGCGACCAGGCGCATGCGGAAACGGTTTTTCTGGACGCTTTCGACCAGGCCGTCGGAGGTGCTGGCGAGCTCAACGATTTGCTTATCAACGCCGAATCGGCAGCTAGGGCCATGCGCTCCGTTCGCTTGCAGGCGGAAGAAGGCACGAACCTTAGAGGGGTTGTCGTAGCAGTCCCGAGTGAAAGAATTCACATGGATTACTGTGGCGTCGCAGCGTTCACACTTCAGAGGAGCTGTACCCATGCCCTTGGCATAGGTGTCTGCAGCCCATTTGACGCTTTTTTTGTCATAGGCATGGGTCATCTTAATACCGGCCATACAAATCCTTATGCGCATATCGCTACCTGACTGCGGCAGCGTAGTGAGTCGGTTACAGCGATAAGTCGAGATTCATCTCTACATTGGTCGAGGCTGACAGTCGTTGCTTCTTACTGATCGGCACGGCTTGTGCTCCGTCACTCAAAGCCTTTGGGATCCCTGAGGAACTCCTCTGCGATGTGCAGTGCGCTGATGTGCTGTGCATGGACGATGGGATTGCCGCATGAGCAGTCTGTGGTCTTCGCTTCCCGTGTCCACACTCCGTTTGCCTGCCTCCGATAAGTCCAGCCCGTGATGAAACCAGCACAAGTCAGTCGAAGTCCTGGGTGGTTGACGGTGAGTTCACAAACCTCAAAAAGGTCGGGCCCGCGAGGTATTACACCGACGCCCTTCTGGTAGAGCGTCAGGTGATCAAGGGTTGGGTGCTTGATCAGCGTGTCCGCTTCGAAAGCTACCGTACCATTTGCATTGATTAGCTTCTCGATCTCAGGGAAGCGAAGGGGCTTATTCGGGTCGGCTGAGCCATAGAGCACCATGTCCGGAATTTCGACGAAGATTCCGCTGTGGGGGTTACCATCAATTGAGTCCTGGGTATCCCGAATCTTTGCACCACGATAGAAGGCCGTCTGCGCCCCTGCGATTTTAACAACGCTTGAATGGTATTCCGGGAGTTCTAGCGTTCGCTTGAACGCAGGCAGATTTTTGAGGCTGGCGTCAGACTTGATCTCCTCCAACGGCAAGCCCAGCAGCGATCTCAAGATCGGATCTTCGGCGGGAGAGGGGAAGAGCGTGTTCGTGGCGGTTAAACCATGGGCAGTGGCATATGCCTGCAGAACGCCGCTCGGGACAGTGATTTGGGCGAGAAAGCAATTCTGCGGGATCGGATTATGCAGAGGGCCGAGAAGCCAAGCAGATTGAGCCACAGTTCGGGGCCTATAGCCCTCAATGGTCAACGTAGCCAAGTTGACCAGGCCTACATTATTAGCGGCCTGCTTATCGAGTACATAGAGATGGCCAGTCCCGATCATAGGTACATACCGGGCCATGCGCTTTCTGACCATCACCGCCTGCTCGTCACAGTCCTCGCCCAGCTCCAGAGTGATCGCTTCGGTGTATTTGTGGCTGGCAAACCAGGCAGCTACAGCTGGGCTAGAGGTGCAGTCCACGTAAAACGAGCGCCATCCGTAGTGCTGAAGGAGAGCCTGTTGAAAGCCAAAGTCCGCTCGATGTTGAGCGATATATGCATCCAACACACTTTGGGAGTAGCGGCACCATTTGAGCATTTCGCTCGGTATACAACCCTTTCTATCGAAGGACGTCCCAATGGAGGGGGCTCCTGCCTCACCGTAATGAGAGGTCTGGCCACGAAACAAAACATCCTCACCGAAGCTCACGATGATCTGGTTTAACTCGTCGACGCTTTTGGCTTCATATTGCCTCATGCTGCTGCCCCGCGATGGCGTACGATTTGGTGACTTCCTGTGTTCCACAGAATCAAGCTAAGACGCATTCTTGCATAGCAATGATGTTGCTGAGGAGGTACCCCAGGCCGTGCGGATCGAGGCAGGTACTATCAGGTTATGCCTTGGAATGCTTTCTCAGTTGCCGGTTTGATATCGTGCCAAGGGTTCGATCCCAGGTAGCCTGTCCAGAAGGAATCAGTAATGTTGATGTTTAGGAAGTACAGCCCGAGGTTCGCCAGTGAGGGAGAAATTGCTGCGCAGCGCTATGCCAATAAGCTGGTGTGGCCGGGTCGTGTGATTTCCTTGCTACTCGCGTTTCCGCTAACGCAGTGGCTTGCAGCGATTCTCGGAATCGTTATGGGGCTGATCGTGTACGCGGTAGGGGGAGACTTTCGCAAGCATGAGAAAATGCTCGCCGGGCAAACCCCTTTCTGGCGAAGGCTCTGGCTGATGAAAAGTGGGGCAACGTTCCTGGGTTGTACCGTCGTTGCTGCTGGTGTAGCGCTGGGTCAGACAGATTGGTTGGGCAAGGCGCATGCGTTTCATGAGGTCGCCCAATCAGCCATGACATTCGTGACCCGTACCGAAGCGCTGTTTAAGTAAGTGAACGGCGAGAGGTCTGCCACTGCGACCTCTCACGCCAGCTCCAGGAAGCGCTTCTTCCTGTCGATCGTATTCAGATCGGCACGATGATCCGGCTGCGGGCCACACAGACGTTATCTTTCACCGCATAACATTCCACGTAATGGTCGCCTTGGAAGGTTGAGTGCTCGGTGATTTGATGGTGGCCGCTGTCAATCCGAATTTCCCCGCGAATCATGTTCCTCTCAATGGCCTGTGGGCCGAGATTCTTCACCTTCCAGTAGATCTTATAAGGTGGCGGCACATCGATCTCGGCGACCCAGAATGTCAGCTCACGCTGTTTCGGTATCCGATACGTCATGACGCGAGACATGAGGTTGCGAAGCCGGTCGCCCTCGTTCTTGACGGAGCAATCGATACGAAGGGTGTACTGAATGTCGAGGCTGAATTTCCGGCCAATGAACTCTTCGCCATTTTTGACGCGGTTTTCCGCGATGGCCTGCTTCTTTTCCTGCTCGACGTATTCGGGGAAATGCTCGCCAAACACAGTGCTCCACCTCTCATGGGCAATCTCGGCATCGTCCAGAGCCTCCTGTAAGCGCCGCAGGGCCTTCTTGGCTTTTGGGTGGAAGTTACCTGACTTCGTCACGATAGAGCCGCTTCCGGGAGCACGCCATTGCTCCTTGTCCTCGTCGATATCCACCAGGTATGCGAAGAAGTCCCGAGTCATTTCGCCGTAGGCGGAATATGACTTGGTGTCGTAATCCGTGGTGCTCTTGAGGAATTGGTAGCAGAGGGTGTCGATCATCATCCCTTTCAGCGGCACGCCATGGTCATTCTTCCAGGCCCGCACCATTTTGCAGAGGCGCTTCAGGTTATGGTTTTTGGCCTGGTTTAGCTCATTGATCTCATCAATTTCAGCGACCGGATTGCAGCTTTTCCAGCTACCTCCATCATTCGCATCCGGATAGGTGTAACTGCCATCTTCATGCTCGAACGCAGGTAGCACTTCAACCACATAGTCCGTGAAGTTTATCGACACCACCTGCTGTTGAGCCCTGACCTCATGGTTCGGGAAGCGATCCTTCAGGGCCAGACGTATCTCACCGAGCAGTGACGATTGCTTGTTGTTCTCGTAGCGTTGGAAGCGATCGTATACCGACCATGGCAGCACGAACGCCATGTCCAGGTCGCTCACGCCGTGTACGGCGGTATGTCGACCATACGATCCAACCTGGCGGCAGTGTAGGATCTCTGAGGTGCTGTCGTAGTATTTTCCGTTCAGTTTCTCGGTGATCTGCCGGTAGCTTTTGGAGATCTCGTCAGCATTTTTAACCGCCAGGTTCCTACGAAACTGCTCGAAAAGCTCTTTACTCATGGGGGCAGACTTCCTTCAGCGAGAGGAGAAGATCCGGGTGCGTGACAAGCCATGACCAGCCGGCAACAGCGATCAGCATCACTACGATGAGGGCGTATACGGAAAACGGGATCTTGTCCCTGAAGAGCCTAAATTCACGGTGCTCAGCGATCCAGTCGATCTGGTGATCCCAGAAGAACTTTTTGTGAGCTAGCCAGCCCGAAAACAGAATGTGCTTCCTCTGACAGGCCGACCGGAACTCGGTGGTGATTTGATCCAGTTCGGCTTGATCGACGGCAGTGAACTGCAGGTTGGACTTGCAACGAGCCGACATGCTCTTCAGCTGATCAAGCAGTTGAGTCAGCTTGTTTCCAGACTGGAAATATTGCTCTTTGGTATCGGCGTAATAGGTGATGTAGAGACTGCAAATGCCGATAACCGTGATAAGCGCCGAGACGTGTTTTGCCGCCAGGACATCGATATAGAGCGCTAGCACTCCAATCACTAAGGAGATCAGACCGATCCAGCCCGGGGCTTTCTCCACAATGTCGTAGGTGGAGAAGTGGAGTTTGGCCGAGTAACCGACGTCATAGGCCTTCTCGGCGATCAATTTCAGCGCAACCTGCTGATCCATATAGCTTACCTGCAGTAAGTAACCTGTGAACGTCTGCCTACCGCAGATGAACGATAGGCCGACGGCCCTCACGCCCCCAGATTGCCTCGGGCAGCGTGGAGACACGTTCCAGGGCCAAGCGATCCACCAGGTGGCGGGGTAGATTTAGCCACTTTATGCCATGGAATGGCCACCACTATAAACGTCGACTTTGAGAAGGGGCTGTTTCGGGGGGGGCTACGGTATTCAGCGGGGTCGCGCGTTGTTGATTGATGCCTTTTGCCTGTTGGGCTACAAGCCTTCGGTCGGGGAAAAAGCCTTGGGAGTATTTCCGGCAAAGAGACCCATGACTCTTTAGAAAAGCAGATACCTTTCGCTGACATTATCGACCGCAAGGTGAGAGACGCCGTCGAGACAGGATCAGTAGTCGCCGAAGTGAAGACTTTTTTAGGGCTCGGAATATCTTGCCTTGGAGATGGCAGTTGTTAGGACAATCCAAACCCTGTCGTGGAAAGTCCCTGACCCCGACCGGCATCTGGAAAAACGGCCAGCTTTTCAGTGCACTGCTGGCCTCGATGCCGTTGATTCTGTAATTCCAAGCCTACTACCAAACCCGCGCTTTTTGCAGCTCTGATGAGGTGGTTTGAGTCAGGAGCGCGGGGGGCGCTCCCGACCATTGGCCCACAAGCTTCGGGTGTTTGTCGACGTCTCACTTCGTGACTACGATGTTGTCATGCCCGCAGCGGGCTCTCCCAACGCTACCTTGAGGATTTCGCCCATACGGTTGGCCGAGTTGGTTGAGGCAACCTGGGTGGACGTAGGCCAGACCTAAAAGTCGCCAGACGATGGCGCGTCTCAGCGTATCCAGGCTCTGATGACGATATGCGCGACGCAACTGAACATCTAGGCGAAACTTCCCCTCCAAGTACCATCACTTGGAGGATTCGCTATGCAGCCGAAAACGGAAGGGTTAGAAGAGCAAGGCCCGAGCGGCGTGCCGTTCATTAACGATCCGGAAAAACCGACTTCTCCGCCGTTGAACGACGCCGACGCGACAGATGCCGCCGAGGCAGAAGAAGACATCGTTGACGACGGTGAATCCATTTAACGAAGGAGGCAGGCAATGGACAACTATCACCTGAGCCCAACTGCAGACGGATGGGAGCTTAAGAAAGCCGGTGCCGAACGTGCAACGAAGCGAGCCGCCACGAAGCAGGAACTGGTTAGGGCGCTGGCCGATTTCTTTGATGGAAAAATCGCATCGGTGAAGATTCACAGGGCTGACGGCACCATCGAAGAGGAACGCACCTATCCGCGCTCTGCGGATCCCAAGCGTTCAAAGGGATGATTCCTGTCACCGCTGCAGACCTTGGTATCGAGTTTGGCAATGCGAGCGGCCATGGGCTTTACAAGTGGCTGCTCGCGAGCTTTTTGATCGGTAAGAGAATTCGTTCTTCTGCCGCAGTTGAGGCTTACCGGAACCTGGTTGATCAACATGGCCTGGATACGCCCGAGAAGTTGGCCCGTTGTGCGCATCGCGATTTAGTCAGGATTCTGGGTCAAGCTGGATATGCCCGGTACGACGAGTCTACTGCAAAGCGGCTACATGCCTTAGGTATTGGGGTTTCTCAAGAACTTGATGTTCAGTTGAACACGTTGAGGAAGAACGGGATCGCGGTCTCTTCGTTCCGAGAATGGCTTTTGGCTTTCGATGGGGTGGGCCCGAAAACCCTGGAGATTTTTATGCGTGAAGCAGCAGCAATGCTTGAGCATCGGTCTATAGGGGAGTCGTGACACTGAAGCAGGTGCCATTTGTTTCCGAGGACGACACGCGTATCTTGCCAACATGGCTCGCGACGATCTCAGCTGCAATAAACAATCCCAATCCGAGACGATGGCGAGATGATCAGACAGAGGGAGGGTTAGCCTTCCCTTTGAATTTATCCATACTCAGGAAGCTGCATCAACGCCGAGCAGCATCCGGCCTTAACCATGCTGGCACTGTCTTAACGATCACCCGTCAATGACATGCCGAACGACCGAGACGCTGATCAAGCTCAGCTCAAGAGTCTGAGTGCCAGTACTGACTCACCGTCGATCGCGAGAGCCCCAGCAGTCGTCGGATCTCGGCTTGAGTCTTGCCTTGCGCCTTCAATCGCAATACTGCCGCTTTGTTTTCCGTATTCGCCGGCTTGCCCTTCGATCGAGAAACCAGTTCACCGTCCTTTATCTGCTGATGAAGAAGCGCCACACCACCAGCTGCTTTGAACCGATCCAGTTCTCCCTGGGCGGCAGCAATGGCATCATCAGGTGTCTGGCCGCGCTCAAGTGAAATGCACAAGGCTAGGAAAGCGATGAGGTCGAAATCCAGCGCTTCGGCTAGGGAGGAAAGCTTTTCGACCGTAAGCTTGGATTTGCCACGCTCGATCGAACTGAGCGTAGTGCGGAAGGTCGATTCGTTGAGCTCTTCGTAGCTCAACCCGCGCTGCTGTCGCACTGCCCTAAGCGCAGCACCTATCTCGTTTTTCAGCGTCATGATCTTCCGAAAAGTCAGGATAGAGCCACACGCTGTTGGTTCTGATAAATAGCGTAGGTTGTGCTTATGAGAACTGCTCGGCTATGATGCCTTCGCTCAAGGCATGCTCCGGTGAAGTTTTTTGGACGTGCGAGAGACATCGCCGCGTCTCCGGTCGAGAGTAGTGGGGATATCAATTTACGCTTAAATCGACTTAATAGAGGCCCTATGCGGTTGTACATCCTCTCCGACCTGCACTTGGAGTTCACTGGCTTCCAACCCCCTGTATCCCCCCCAGGCAGCCTGGATCTGGTGGTGCTTGCCGGTGACATCCATAAATTGGACAGAGGCGTCCGTTGGGCCAATGAGACATTCAGCTGCGATGTTCTCTATGTGCTTGGCAATCACGAGTTTTACTCAGGCCACTTCGACCGGACGATTGTGAAAGCGCGCGCCGCCGCGCAGAGCCATGTGCATGTGCTCGAAAACGAGACATTCGTTGCGGGTGGGATTCGATTCTTGGGAACAACGGGCTGGACGGATTTCAGTTCCACTGGCGACGTGAGTGCTGCGATATCAGCAGCGCGATCAACGATGACCGACTATCGCAGCATACGCACTGGTCAAAACTATCGTCGGCTGCGCCCGGACGATGTGGCCCACAGGAATCACGAGGCGAAGCACTGGCTTGCTGCCGAGTTGGACAAGCCGTTCACCGGCAAGACTGTCGTGATCAGCCATCATGCGCCCATTCCTGAAGTCTGCGACAGCGGGCATGAGGGTCATCTGAACGCCTCGTACTGCAACGCATGGCACGCCATGGTCGATCGAGTTGACGCATGGATTTTCGGCCATACCCACCATTCGGTCGATGTTGAACTCTCCGGGTGCAGGTTGATCAGCAATCAGAGGGGTTATCCGGCGGAAGAGTGTGGTTTCGATCCTCAGAAAATAGTGGATTTTTAATGATGATGGAGTGTGCTGTGGTAACAGCCCAATGAACGCAACACTTATATCCGATGTTCCTCTGGAGGTTGAGGCTGCGAAGTCCTACGACTGGGGAGTAATCATCGACGCGTTTCTGATGCACGCTGCCCCGGTCGGCTCTCAATACACAGGCTCCGTTTACTATGATCGCTCAGGGGCATCGTTAGACGGCATGACCGTGGTAACCCCACGGGTCATTCGAGTCGCGCAGAAATCCGGCATGACCCTTCTTCGCAGCATTTCCGGTGCTGACCATTATGTTGTAGTAACGCCGTTCTCAGTGACAGCAATGGAAGCCTTGGACGCCTGAAGGACATGACTGCGTGACGGGTAAGGTTGAACGCAATCTAGGAGGGATGGTCGAGCCAGTACACATGACGGTGCAGTTCCATGCGACTGAAGATTGAACGGGTGATCTTGTCATCGAGCTACCTACAGCAATTCTGGATGCGATGGGGCACCCTTGGCGAGCTACTCAGAATAGAACTCATCGAAGGGGGATTGTGAATTGGTATGCAAGGGTTACCCGTGCTCGCGCCCAGAGTTAGATGAGGCTCAATCATGAATGCCCCAAGAATTGTTGCGACATGCACGTGCTCGCAAGCCGCCTGCTGGAGTGCCAGGCATCGTTGCTTCCTGGGCCGATACGAGAAAATTCTTTCGGTCGCGGAGGGCGTATTTCAGGATCGGAACACATCGCAACGGTGGCTTAGAAGGCCGGTGCCTGGACTTGGCCATCTGGCACCTTGCACACTGATCCATACGGCCACTGGTTTCTCAGAAGCTCACAACATGCTCATGCGAATTGATCACGGCATCTGCATTTAACGCCGCAGACTTCTTGGAACTGGCCATCGTCCTGCGTTGATACCAGTCGGTCACTGTGTCGATCCATAGCGGGCTTCGGCTTTTGTGATGCCCATTTCAGCAAGGCACTCTCTGTATTCAATCAGCGATTGCTGCTTGACCTTGTGATTGAAGTAGTCGACTAGAAAAAACACGGGAAACGGCAGGTGAGGCTCTGGGACATCTCGCGCTAAGCAAATAATGTGAGCCACGCCGTACAGCTTTGCCACCAAGATAATCGCTGTTCGCCCTCCGGGTTGACTAACCATGCTGAGAAAGATCACGTGGTGATGATCAGGAGCTGCGTCGAGCATCGCTTTCACCGCAACATCCTCGAAGATTTGGCCGTCTACAGGCGGTGTCCCGGTCAGTATTCCGTCCTTAATCTTCCGAAATACGAAATCGGCTACGTAATTCCGCCCTAGATAATAGGCCAGCAAGTTGATGCCTATTTTCGCAATCACTCGTTCTATCACGCCGACAGTCACTTTCATCCTGACCGATACGATGGGGCCCTCTATGTCCTTCGTAACCTGGGTATCGAATGAAAACTGGTCGACGGCACGGGCAAAGAAATTGAGGGCGCCCTCGACTGTGGCGCTTGAAGTCTTGAGCACGATGCTCCCGTTCGGGTTACGAAAGATCGTAGCGGCAGGGATCAGACTTTTCGTGCGGGTCTCGTCGTAACGTTCCAGCCATAAGCATTCCCGAGGAGGCTTGCCCTGAAACTTTGATCCACCCTGTTGAGTGTATGTCTCACCTGAGCGAAGCAAGGTGATAGCTTCGTACCGCAGCGCGTGCTCAGGCCCCCGCTTGCGAATGCAGGTAACTTGATCGTTCTGAAGCAGGGTGGAGAGCGACGTGACGAAGCTGCGCAGTTCGTCTGGGCCTGCGGCGGTGGAATCAAATGTCTTGTCACCGGTTATCTTCAGTTGCGGGAGGACTATCGGTTTCGCGTGCGGGCCGAAGTCAATTTCATCCGGATATCCTGATCCATTAGCCATCTGCTTATGTTGGGCCTGTATGCCTGGCGCCGTGGTGTGCTTGCCCCGGTCGCGGCCTTGCGGCTGCATGAAGGCGCGAGCGAAGCCAATGGGGGAGCTGCGCAGTACCTCCCGCTCCAAGTTGCCAAAGACGTCCGTGTTGCAACGCCGGCACACCATATCAACAAGCATGAAGCGACTGTCGTCAGCTCCAAGCCCCGCGCTGATGACATGCTCGTCAGAGAAGGGCCCAGGGCCATCGCAGTAGATGCACAGGGATGAAGAGTCTGTCGATTGAGTGATCAAGGCGGGGCTCCTGCAAGCTGCAAAGGGGAGGGGCTCGATACGTATAGAATCCCAGAACTGCACAACTTACGTTTAGTCCCGGTGTGCCCTCGCCGCCCCTGACGAGGGAGGTCGATCAGGGAGGAGTTATCGTGGCAGCGTTCTGAACTCCGGCGAGCTTTGCGAGGTACCACGTGGGCAGTGGGTGGCGGTGCAGCCTCGCCGAAATCGCTATGAGCACTTCCCAAGGCGTGTTGTGCCACGCGAAATCCTCTGGGACAGCGGCGTGGCTCGGCACTTTCAGCGAGGCTTCGACTTCTTCTGTCGGCGTCTGTCTGAAGTCAGTCACGCTGCGCGACACACCAATGGCGTTCACATAGGCCCCGGAGCTCGTCAGCGTCTGCAGTGCCTTTTGAGGGAACCACCGCTCCTTGGTCACTCGCTCCAGCTTCGGAACAATCATCGTAGATAGTTGATCAAGACCTTCTTGATCCCTCAATAGGGCGGCCATAGTCCCCAGCAGTGGTACCAATGTCGAGGTTTTGAAGAATTCTTCCCTCCGGGTTTCCTTCCCATAGTGCAACGCCATGGCATCTTCGAGATCATCGGTATCCACCGGCATGATCCTGTTCTGCTCCAGTCCCGTTTCAAAACGATCAATGCACTCTCGTACGATGAGTTGGGTGCTGGTGACATCCCCTGCGGCCATGATTGCGGCCATGGCGAGCGAAAGGTCGATGGCCTGGCCGTCGTACACCGGCAAAAGGCAGCCGTTGTGAGCATTGATGAAAGACACGAGTTTTCCGTGCAGCGCTACGACAGCTGCCTGATCTGCTTTCATTGCCAGGAGCAGCAGAAGGGCGGTGCCCAGTCGGCCAAGCTCGTCGCATACCAAGTCCATATAGAGCACATGATCTGGGCGGTACCGCAGGACATTCCGACGGTTGAGAAGCGACGGCATTACTCGTTCGTAGTACCGCTGCAGGGTATCGGCATGAAGTTTGGCAAGCGTTTCGAATCGCTTCAGGAAGTGAGCGTCGGTCTGTAGGCCCAGGGTGATCGATTCGCCCCACAGTCGCAGCAAGAGGTATTCACCCGCGAGGACGCCAGGCTTCTGGTTCCTCTCGCTTTCGCCCCACACGAGCAGCACGGCCCACCCCACCGCAGCCGCAGCCGCGCGTTTATGGAAGCGGTTCCGGCGCGAATTTTCGGACACGTCCGAGTCATCTGCCAGGGGGCTCATGCAGTCATCCACGAACCGCACGAACCGAGTGAATGACGCCTGCGTGTCTTCCAGGCCGGCCAGCGCAGCCCTCAGGTCAGACTTTCCCTTGTCTAGTAACAGCGCATCGTCGAAAAGATACTGCTCAATGAACGGGCTCAATTGATCCATGCCCCAGAATTCCAGTGAGCACAGCGGTGAGAATTCCGTCACCTCTTTCGAAAGCGCGGAAAAATCCGACTGCGCGTCTTGCTTCAGGATACCGTTGGAAACCAGGACGATGCGCTTTTTCAGTGCCCGCAAGGGTTCTGGCACTCGGTTCCGGACGTACTCGGTCGACGCCTGGCGGATGGAGGGCAGGATGGCCTGCTGAGAGCCGTAGAAGTCGTTCCGGCTTACATTTCCGAACTTGATCACGAACAGAAAGACCTCGGGCTCACCTTGGGCATTCTCTTTGGTCGACATCACGTCGACGCCACCCTGATTCACACCCACCTGGGCACGGCTCAGCACCGAATGGCTCATGGCCTGGAGAAGATCCGGAAGGAGGGCATCCAGTTCGTCGCGTTCGCGAAGCCCAGACAGATAATGCGAAAGAACCAGCTGGATACTCATTGGCTAGGTTCCTCCCATAATTGATGCACCAAATGGCTGTACAAGAGCGGATCGGCAGTCCAAGTCTGAGGCAGTTCCACGCTCATTTCGTGTGTGAACATTGGGATCATCGTCTCGACGGTTCCCTGATCATTCTGATACTCCACGGCCACTTGGTGGGAATACTTGAAGTGTTCAGACAGCATGAACATATCGGCCAGGAAGGAATCACCTCGGGCCTGCTCGGTCACCGCTCGACTTTCGTTTCGGCGCATGTACCGGAAGCTTCGGCGCATGTCTGATGGCATCTGAAGTTCAGCGAGGTGTGGCAGGGCCTCCAGCTCACGGAGTTCGGAGGTCAGCCTTTCGGCGAGGTGCAGGGCGAGCGGCGAATCGACAAGCGGAGAGGACTCTACCTCAAGCAGGCGCTTACAGGTGGCCGGGTGCTCGACCGCTAGAAATCCTAAGACCGTGGCCGTGGTGCTCGAAATCAGAGGGCTATGGGCGAGGTCTTCATTCATGCTCAAAACCCATCCCAGAGTGACGACTACCGGCGCATCCAGCGCACACAATCGACGAGCTACCATGGCGGCGCATTTTTCTGAATAACCGGACAGCGTGAACCTCAGCAACTGGGAGTGCTGGAAGTATTGGACGGCGACCTCATGGGTCAATGCCTTGCTAAGCCTGTAATGCCCCTTGCTGCCGATCCAATCGCAGGCTGCCCGCACAAACCATTCGGGGGTCGCGATCTTGCGAATGCACCCTTTTGCCTCCTCCAGGAGTGTCTCAGCGTCCACGCCCGACTGTTCCGCTTCTCGCCACATCGCATAGAACTCATCCAGCAATGCCTGGCCATCCTGCTCAGGGTCGGCTCGATACAGGCGAAGGTAAAAATCGTTGAACCGCATCATGTCCATCTACATGGGCTCCTAAACGAGAGTAAGCGCTTGTTGCAAAGAACTTCGTTGTGGCTGAGTTTGGTCACGCGCTTTGAGGCGGGCGACATCCGCTCTCCAACCATCACATTCCGCTACCGCACGACCTCTAGACGGCAGCGACGGCGCGGCGGCTCCCAGCCGGATGCCAGCCCGAGATTACCCGGAAAAGCGCAGATAATTCCGGATATTTGTGATGTGTGTCACAAGTCTGAAAAGGGGTACCCTTCAATTTTTTTTTGCGAGACGGAGTTTTATTATTTGAGAGCAAAAATTTTTTACGGTGCCTACACCACCGCCAATGCAGGATCAACGCGGGGTGTAGTGGCCTATTTTGCCTTTTTTTCTTCTTGGTTTTTCGCCTTTTGGTAGCCTTGCCGCATGGCGAGGCGGGTGTCCAAGGGAGATCGGTTTTTGGGGCCGTTAGGCCCTGCTTACGCTTTGAAAACAAACGACTGCGAATGCCACATTTTTTTGAGTGAATAGCTTCGTCTGGAAATGCCCCCGTGTCATCCAACGGCTATGTTGGCTGAGATCATCCTGCCTTTTCAGCCAGTAGAATGGATAGCGTTAGCCCTGGTTAACGATAAATTGATCTGCGGTGCCAGTCCCGAGCATCATTGTGATGCATAAGCATCCCGCAGAGCTTCCTGTAGGGCCCCTAAAGCGTCCGACAAGCGTTGATCCTCGCGAGGGTCACCGCTTTCAGGTCTGAACGCCTCACAGTGCCGTAGAAGGGCTTCTAGGTCGTTTCGATTGAGATCCAGTTCCACGTGCATGATTGATCGTCCTGGGGTAGGGGAGGTGGTCGGGCAGCCGTGAAGGTTGCGCCATACGGTGATGAATTGGATGTGAGGTTTTGAGTTGGATGGTGATGCTGAGAAGCTGATGTGGCAGATGGCCTGGCAGGTCTATGGGCACTCACTGAGCGAAATTCTGCGGCAGGCGTTGGCGGGCTACAAGCGCAGCTCTGGCTTCGACGATCTGACTCGCCTGTATTCCACCACTGCCGGGCATCAGGTGCTGCCGATTTTGCGTCAAGCGTTGTTGGTGCGCTGGCCGGAGGTAGACTTTGGACAGTCGGAACTGTGCGTCGAACTGCGTTCTCGACTTCGTTCACACTTGGGCCAGTACCTTTTGCGCCGCCTTGTCTTTGAGCATGCGGCGCCGCCAGTACTGCGGGACGCGCTCTTCGGCGCAGATGTGGGCTGGTGAGCGGGTAGTAATTCAACCTGGCGCGACCTATCCTGGCCACCCAGGAGCTACCATGACACAACACTGCATACCCTTGGCCCTGAGTGATGATGAGTTCACGACCATGACGAAAGAGTTCGATTCATCAGGTGAGTGGATGTGTGAGCAGTTGGCGTCGAAGCGTGTAGCTTCAAGCCCAGATGCGCTGAGGAACTCCGGGGCGGATACGGTATTGCGTGTACCAAATCGTAAACCTGTCGATGACTACGACGACCATGTCCAGGCAAATGACTTGTGCGCTGATGGCATGAAGCGCTTCTGGCCAGCCGGCGTCTGGGGTCGTTCAGCGACGAGTATCTGAACGGTCGGTGAGTAGCCGACCATGATCGTTGAAGGAAAAGCGATGACACCAGAAGCACGAGAAGAAAGCGATGGCCGTCCCTTGCCAGAAGTACGCATTGAAAATGTCGGTGAGCCAATCAGGTTTCCACACGTAAAGGAAATCACTGGATTTGCTGCTGAAACTGCAGGTAAAGGTCAGGACGTGAAGATCTTCACGCGTCTTGCCATTACCTCTGATGAACCTGGTTTTCACCATCTCGCTGAGTCGATCGCTGGCATTATCCGGTTATGGGGTGCGGACTCGCCCGCAGCGGCTGATATCAGTGCTTTCAAATTCGTCCTTCTCGTGCTCAAGCCTGATCAAACAGCCGAGCTGTGGCTTGATACGGCAGCGGTAGCACTGAGATGCATTGTGTCGCGCAACGTTGTCGCTGGTGCCGCTGTCTTTCAACATGAAATCGCTGACCTGCTCGCGTTGGAGTTTCCAAGTGTTTCGTTTGGTCTCCAGGACAAGGTGATTTGCCTCATGCGCGAGGCTTGGGGATTCGGCCTGGCCTTCGATATGAACCCTTCAGGTGCGTTGGACATGGAGGCCATGAGTCGAGAGTTGGGACGCCTCTACCGGCAACTCAGTTTTCGGCACCTATACGAAGTTGTCGGCACTCCTGAGAGCTTGGATCGACTGATAGCCCAGGGGTGGTTTCCATTTGTGGAGATTCTCCACCGAGAATTTGCCGACATCCTTGCACACCATGCAGGCGGTATCGCCCTTAACGAAGTCGAGTCATCGATTGTCGGTCGATTTGATCAGGCACGGCTCGATCACATGCTCTCTCGTTGGATGGCCAAACCGCATTTCGCAGTCAAAGAAGCCTTCCTCAGGGAGGGCGTCGAGGCGTTCGCTCAAGGAAGGCCCATCGCGGCCATCAAAGTCCTAGTGACGGAGATTGAAGGCATATTGAACGTCGCGTACCGAGCTCACACCGGCAAGGCCGGCAAGACCAAAGCGCTGCTCGGCTTTGCCATTGAAAGCGCAGAAAAACGAACTGGTGGCCCCGGTACCCTGTTCCTAACCACCGAATTCAACCGCTACCTGTTGAACTATATGTTCGCCAACTATGACCCGAACGACCTCACGGAAGGCTCGGTTTCCCGACACCTCGTGGGGCATGGGGATGCAGGTGTTGGGAGCTACACGATGGTCAGGGCGCTCCAAGTAATCCTGACCCTAGATCAATTGGCTTTCTACACGTGATGCGGAAGGTAGGAGCCTTCAATGCCAGTGCCGCTGAACGGTCGTCCTTGGAATCCCCAATTTCTTCGCGACATCGACTTGTTTGAGCCCTTGACCCTTCAGTTCCTGGACTTGAGTGCGAGTAGCGGCAGCTCGAACGCTGGTCGGATGCGTTGTATCCATTGCATGAGCTGAGGGGGGCGGGATCTGATCAGCCAGTCCAAGGTTTTCGAGCTCACTAATAGCCCTCACCAATACCTCTTTGGGGGTGACCTCGGAATCAGCGGCCACCGCAACGGCCAACAAGGCCGATGGTGTGATGCCAAGCGCCTGGGCCAGCTCTCCCGCCGCTTTGACTGTAGGGCTGGTTTTGCCGCTTTCCAGTTGACTCACGTGCGATCCAGTTACCCGGCCCGTTAGGTCTTTTTGGGTCAGGCCCTTGGTCGCACGGATCAGCCGCAGCGCTGCGGCGAAGCCTTCCTGAATCGACATTACGGCATCTCAAAAGCAGACGGTATGCCGTGTTTGCTTGAGTCCGAACAAATCTATATATTTAATCGTATGGGCTTTTTGCCAGTATTGGTGTTGCGGATTGCACCCCATGCGAGAGAGCAATCCTGCCTTGGTTGCCCGCGAAGCCCCGCGTGTGAGATGCCCATCACGGATGGCCCATGTAGACGGCTTGGTTAGTCCAAATTTTTGCTGTACAGGATAGGCACTAAAGGAAGTCAGGATGTCAGAGCTGAAGAAAGTCACTGTCACGGTTAAGAATTTTGAATCCAGCTCAGCTGACGACTATGCGCGTCTCTACAAAAAGGTTCGCCTTTTAGATGAGTCTGGTAAGAATGCTTACTTTAAGAATTTGATCATCCCTAAATACCTTGAGCGCCGAGGTGCGTTTGCCCAAGACATTCCGAGAACTTGGTTTGTAAAAAACATCCATAGGTCGGCGGTAGTCTTGATAGCGTTTGAAACCCAAAGCGGCACAGTTGATTATGATCTCGATGAAGTTCGCGGGTTGTCCCGAAGGGGCTTCTGGAGCGGGGTTCTGCTCGGTATCGCCGCAATTCCTGCTGGAATCATTGTGGCAATTGCAACGTATGGGCTCGGATTGGCCTTGATCCCATTTATGTTGTATCAAGCCTATTCGCAAGTCTTCAGAATTCCGGCTCGGCTGAGCCGCAAACAACTGCTTCAAGACTTTTCGAACCACGGGATCAACGTCGGAGAGGGCTGGTCACGATAGTGCGAGGCGCCGCTAGAGCAGCGGCGCACCTTGGCTGAGGTGTGCTACCTAACGCTCATGACGCGCCCGTATGCTTGCTGAAGGTGATAAAAACAGGAGCTCCACCGCATGCCGATCGCAGCCGCGATTTTCGACGCCTTCGGAACAGTCGTTCAGATTGAATGTAAGCGCCACCCGTACAGGCAGCTCCTTCGCATAGGCGCTCTTCAAGGTCGCAGGCCAAGTGCTGCTGACCTCCATCTTTTGATGACTTCCAGCCTCGACCTGGACGCTGCTGCCGAAACGTTCGGTATTTGTGTGAGCCCTGCGCAGATGACGTCCTTGCAGCATGACCTGGAGGAGGAGCTCGATTCCATCACTGTGTGTCCCGACGCAACCGATGCGCTTCGGTTGCTCAAGGCCGAGGGAATAGCTACAGGTATCTGCTCGAACTTGGCCGCGCCCTACGGCCCTGTTCTCCGCCAGCTTTTCAGCGAGATCGATGGCTTTGCGTTGAGTTATGAGGTCGGCGAGATGAAACCGCACCCAGGCATCTACCGCGATATCTGTCATCAGCTTGGAGTCAATCCAGCGCGGGGCATGCCGCCATCAGGCGAGCGTGTTGTGATGATTGGTGACTCCATGCAGTGCGATCGGGATGGCCCTGGAGCTATCGGGATCTCTGGGTTCTATCTGTATAGGAAGGGGAGAGGATCTATCTCTTGTTTGATGCAGTTCGCAGAGCATGTGATGAAGATAGTCTAATAATATTTCGGCTTGGGGCGCGGAGATTTAAGTCGCCGACAAACTGACTGGATGGGGTCGTTTCCCTGGGCGCTCCCAGTGCGTTCTTCCAGCCGTAATCTCGCCATCCCGAACCAGCACAACACCTACGGCATGTTCCTGGTTAGAACCCCGCCACCTGGATAGCAGTTGCGCACAGCGCTTCGATCAGCTGTGTCATGGGTAGGTTTTCCTACTTCACTTCGTCAAAAGATTGCCCCAACACCAAGTGGAACGCAGGCTGCTTAGCCTCTTAATCGACCTGTATGTAGCTGGTGTCGTATTCAACTTCAGATCAGGCTCCATTTCTAAGCCCTGCAAATCGGTATTGAAACTGTCTTTGAACCTAAGATCAAACGATCAGCCGAATAGCCAATATCCTTAACATCTCTTTCGAGTTAAAGAAGCCTTTCTCGCTATATGACTTCAGATGATGTTTGAGAAGGTTGACTTGCCCGCAATAATTGTCCTCACTTGGAATGCCATCTTCTGAAGGGTAGTCGAAAGGGCTCGATGAAAGTATATTTGTAAGTTCCTGTGCGCAGATTAAGGCCTGTTCTTCACGGTCAGCAATTATTCTTTCACAAATGCTTTGGAAGGATTTCTCCTCGGGCCCATGCTCATGGAACCAATTGACCAGTTTTTCATAGATCTGGCGATGGTAGGTATCGAAGCCGCCCCAGTGGTGGTCTATGCAAAAGGCAAATCTATTCGGGTTGTACAGAGAAATTACCGCCTCTTGTAACCGGTGTGCGGTACCGTATTTTCCGCTAAGCAGAATATCGTGGTGCTCAGAATAAGGAGAAATTTTCATAGCTTGTTCCTGGTTTAGGTGGCGCCTCTGGTTCTAGGTTTGGCGATACCGTAAAAGTTGCAGGAGGTCTATCTCGCTGCGTTTAGTGAATTATTAACAGTCCACCATCCGGTGACGCTGAAGTCTTGCCTCTGTCACTTCCCATAACCCTATGCTGTGGCTGAAGAGTATTTCGTCAGCGAATTGGCTGAAAGCGTGATCGCCTGTGTTAGGCAGGGAGACTTGCAATTCAGGGATAAAGTGTGCGAGCCAGTTAAACCTCTGCGCACTGTCTCCCCACCTTTCCTCGAACAGAGATTGTGCGCTGCTGTTAATGTCGTTGCTGTACACGATATAAAGAATTCCCTCGGCGGCCCGTAAAAGCTTTATGGGCGAAAGGATACCTTGTAAGAGTCCTGTTTCCACAACCTCAATGACGCGGGGGTCTGGCTCATCATTCCATAAGATCGCGAAGGTTT
Organism: Pseudomonas sp. FG-3G; assembly: GCF_901007645.1. Lineage (NCBI taxonomy): Bacteria > Pseudomonadati > Pseudomonadota > Gammaproteobacteria > Pseudomonadales > Pseudomonadaceae > Pseudomonas > Pseudomonas sp. FG-3G. The sequence goes on along the minus strand of NZ_CAAKGZ010000026.1, from coordinate 39,357 downwards.
GAAAGGAAACACGATCCGCGATCTTGAGATCAAGTTGGAATGGTTGTACTAAAGTGAAGACTGTATAGGCTCCCTCTCCATCCTTGTCTCGTGGCTCGTCGTGCTCTACCTTAAGAATTCGAGAGTAGTTCATGCTAGCACCTCTGCTAAATGAATTCCTACTCAATGAAGATCATTGTTGCAAGGGTGTCAAATTTAAATTTGGAAACGTTGGTGTACAGTAAAGGGTTTGCGATTTATTGAGGATTTTTCAATTTTCGAGAATAAACTTGCTCAGAGAAGTTCTACGGAGGTTTATGCAATATATTGATTTGTATGTGCGGCGCAGGGAGTGTCGTGAAAGATTAAAAATGTCTTTGTTAAACAGTTGCTTGTCGGAGGCTAGGTGCAATACTTCCTAAAAGGCTTGCTGCGTCACCTGAAGCATCTTATTAGTGCATGGCACTGGGGAGGCAAAAACATTCGTGCTGGCACAGATACAGCGTTGGCCCAAGGGGCCACCGTAACCAACGCCCATTGTGCTTGGCCTCAGGAAATCTGACTAGATCTCGAAAGCCCCAAGGCTATCCGACTACTAGAGCGCTAGGCGCGAATCACAGCGCACCCAATGCTACCCGGATGGTGTCCAACGCCCGCTCACAGTCTCCAGCTAACGAAATGAAGTGATTTCTTAGGGATCCGTGATTCGTTCGGGCCTCCAACTCCGCTGCACGCTTTTTCTCCACAGTTGCATGCCCTCTGACCTCTGTCCTAAGACCATGGAGCCTCTGCAGGGGCAATACAATTGCCTTGGCTTGCGCCTCGGAATTTCCCACCCCGCACAGTATTTCCTGGATCACCCGCAGCGATGCCCAGCTAGAAGGAACTGATTTACCAAGGCCGTCAGCTATCCCACGCAACGGTTTCAGCAGAAAGCCCTCCACGAGATACTGGTCTAGCGCGAGGATTTCGTCTGCCCACTCCTTGGTTGAATCCGTGGCCGGAATGTGGACTGCAGCTTCGAGCTCCTCTCCCCTGGGATTCCACCAAGCGGGGGCCGATCTATCCAGTTCCCGGATCGCATTCTTCAAGGCGCCAATCGGCTCGTACTCCAGATCCCAGGAGCCCTTGATGTCTGTTAGGTGGGCACGCTTGGAGATAGCCCCCTTGGGCCATTCGTTGAACGACTGCCAGTAGAGCTGAACAGTGTATGGCAGCTTGGCCAGGTCGCCGATGTAGGCATGCACCTGCCCCTCCTCGTTCTGGTCGTAAGACCTGAGATACCAAGAACCCCGGCAGCTAATATGCCTGTCCACAAGGGAATACTTATCAGGGTCTGCCTTGTACAAATGCAGCACCTCTGCCCTGAAAAAAGCGGGAGAGATCTCCCAAGGCAGTGCGCTGTCCTCGAAATAATTCGACAGGCACTCAGGTGCGCATGAGGTCTCGACATTCCGACCGTTTTTCCAATCGTAGATCTTGAAGTCTGCATACCGGCGCGACGCGCGATCTTCCTCCATTTCCCACTGTTTGATCAGGCTCGCCACGGTGATACTGGGCCGTAGCACCATCACACCGTTGCAGTAGCTACCTACGCGGCAGAGCCCGTGATGGTAATAGAGGTCTGGGCTGTCCGAGTGCTGCGTTTTTACACCGTTCCAGCCTGAAAAACTCTCAGTATCGAGCCTGGTGAAATCGAACCGCATCACCAAGCTCTGTTTCGTCACTGCCATGTACTTTTCGAGATCAGCCCGAAGGATTGTCACCAAATCTAGACGGAATTTATCTTTACCTTCGGGCTGCTGAATGATGCGAATGACGTCTTCGATGTCACCGTGTTCGTCAAGCCTGCAGTAGCTGTTGCGCTCAGGTACAAAGTACAAATCGAGGCTGTGAACCAGCTTCTGACTGAGCTCAATCGCGGCCCTGTCCCGCTCAACCCCATTGAATTCGCGGCGAAAGATCAGTTTTTCGCCCTGGAACTCGTTTGACCAAGATCCGAGGGGAGGCTCCAAGCGGATTACACGACCGTCACTGCCGATCTCTCGGCAGATACGCCATGTGTCCTGCCCTTCCGGAAATGAAGCATTTTGGAGCTCTCTGACTCTTGCCTGCGTCAGCTTACGGGTGGGTGCTAGCACGCCATGAACGATAGCCTGCGGCCCACTCAGATAAAGTACTACTTCGTCTTGAGCAGTTAGTTGCCCTAGCATTCTCAAGGCGTCTTCAGCCCGAGTCACCCACCCTGGATCAGACGCGCCGGGATTGTGAGACATGGCTCGGAAGTCTTCGGCTTTCAACGCGGGCATCTGTGGGCATCCTTGTTCGTGAGCCCTCTCTTGAAACATTTCGTTCTGAGGTCGGGCAGGTGTAAGTAGTCCCATAGATTGCCAAAAATCGAAGCCAACGTAACGGGCCCGAATCAGAATACCGGCACCACCTCCCCCCCCTTGGCTGAAGGAAAACAATTTCATCCGAGCTGGAGTTTGAGATCGCGTGCGCTACGCTTACTTACTTCTCTTTAGCCTGGAAAATGCTCGTGATCTTAACGAAAGCTGCAGTAGGCCCCTACCGATCGATCAACACCTCCCAAAGCGTTGCCATCGACCCTTACGTGACTGTCTTGGTCGGTATGAACGAGGCAGGAAAAACGGTTTTTCTGAAGGCGTTGCACAAGTCCAATGATGCGCTAGGCGCGGAGTCCTTCAACCCCACAGACGACTATCCACGCAGGAATCTTACGGCCTATTTGCGCAAACACGAGACTGACCCCGAGAAGGTTGTGGAATTAACCTTCCAGCCCACCAGGGCGGAACGTGAATCTATCAATAAATCTCTTCACACACAGTTAGGTGAAAACTTCATCTTTACCGTGACCCACAACTACGGAAATGGCCGCTCAATCTCAATTAGCGCGGATGAAGCCCCAGTCATGGAGGCGTTGGCCAAGACATCGGGACTGTCGTCCGATGCTATCAAAGCGGTTTCAAGCTCAGCCACTATTCGTGATGCTTACACAAGCCTCAGCCAGATGAGTTTGACCGATGTGGATACCGAATTTGCAGAAGGGTTGAAGAAGAGAATCGATGCCTCTCCTTGGAAGGACAGCCCGGTTACGCATTACGAGGTGTGGCGCAAGGTGTCAGCGATGGTGCCCAAATTCCTGTACTTCAGCGACTACGACCTTCTTCCTGGCAAGATCAACCTCGCCGACTTGAGGAGCCGCCTTGCGACGGTGAAAAGCGATCCGACCAAGAAAGCGCTGATCGAACCCAAGCATCTATCCATCCTCGCTTTGCTGCGTATCGCAGGAGTCGACCTTGATGATTTCGACGGAAAGACGACTTACGAGGAAATGAGGGCGAAAGTAGAAGGCGTGTCGATCAACCTGACAGACAAGGTACTCGAATTTTGGAAGCAAAATGAAGACCTGGAGGTTGAAGTTGACATAAGGCCTGACAGCACCGACGTCACTCCGTTCGACAACGGCCCTAACCTCTACCTGAGGATCAAGAATCGGCGCCATCGAGGCGTAACTACACCATTTGATCAACGCAGCAGGGGATTCATTTGGTTCTTCAGCTTTCTAGTCTGGTTTGACAGTGTGCAGGCGCAACTGGCGTCCTCCGGGGTAAACGCCGCCAGCGGCCTTGTACTCCTGCTTGATGAGCCAGGACTGGCACTACACGCCTTGGCTCAAGAAGACTTCTTGAACTACATCGACAACCTTTCGCAAGAACATCAGGTCATCTACACGACCCATTCACCCTTCATGGTGCGATCTGATCGACTCAACCAAGTTCGGATCGTAGAAGACAAGCCAGACGTAGGGACTACGGTATCGGAAAACCTTTCGGGCTCTGATCCTCGTACAATCTTTCCACTTCAGGCCGCACTGGGCTGGAACGTTGCACAAAACCTGTTTATCAGCAAAACCAACCTCTTGGTGGAGGGGGTGTCTGAGCTCGCCTATCTCCAAACCATGTCGGCGATCCTCGAAGCCAGCGGAGACACAAGCCTGGATCGCCGCACAACGATTGTCCCGGTAGGTGGGCTCAATAACGTCGCAACATTCACTTCTCTGCTCGGAGCAAACGGCTTGTCAGTGGCCTTGCTTCTGGACTTCAGTGGTCGTCAGGATCAAAAGCTTGAAAGCTTGATCCATCAGAAATTGGTGCAGAAAAAAGCGGTCTTCAATGCCTCACAATTTCGCGATCTGAAAACCCTGGGTCAAGACACGATCCCTAGTGATATTGAAGACCTCTTTACGATCAAGACCTACCTCGCCTGTTTCAACAAGGCCTTTGCCAAGCAGCTCTCCGGTGCGGTGATAGACGAAAAGGATTTGCCTCAAGGTGACAGGATCGTTCAGCGCATTGAGCAGTTCTTGAAAGCTCGGAATATTGAACTCCGGCCCAGCGGTGGATTCAATCACTACACGGTTGCAGCCATGTTCACTATGACCCCACCAGCCAAGGTCGACGCCGCGACAAAATCGCGGTTCGCGGCCCTGTTCAAAGCGGTGAACAATTACCTGCAATAGCCTCACGGGCGCGGAGTTGAGGTGAAGGGGACAACCTTTCCAGCTTTTCGAAGCGCTTTTGTAGCCTCGTCCCACGCCATGAGCAGCATGAGCTCACGGGCAAGAGCTTCCTTATACTTAAACTCATAGTTATCGGCCCTTGCCCGTGCCTTGGCTGCCTTATCTTTAGCTTGCAGCACCTGTGGAACACCTGGGCTGATGCGTTCCTGCTGCTCCCGCGCCCGAATCTGAATTTCGCGTATAAGCGCCTCAAACACCGTGCGGCTTTTCTTAATGCTGCCTGGACTTCTTCCCGCCTCAATCGCCACTGAGTTGAGGGTGATCTTTGTGCCTGGAGCCACGATTTCAGGCTTGCCGCTTACAAGGCGATTCAGCGCGTCGTAGTAGGGCATAAGTGTAGGTTGTTCTGCATGGGGAACTTGCATAATGTATCCTCCATATCGTTAAGAGAATTTGGCAATTATTCTGTCACGTAGCTCGATAAAGTCATCAAGGTTTTGCTTCTCAGCGCGATATTCCATGCTGTCAGGATCAAGCTGTTTTAGATCGAATTCCAAGATTTCTGCAGTCTCATCCATCACAGATTTTTTTGCGACAAGTTCACGACAACTGGCGCATCCGTAATAGTTACCATGGGCTCGTCTTTTGCAAGGTACAGTAGAGGTGCAGCCACCTAGGATCGTTTCTGTATAGGAGGATAAACCGAGCGCGACCGAATCCATTGTCTCTTCAACGGCCACGTTCAACCAAACGGCACTTGATTTTTGCTCCCAGATTTTTGACCCTTTGATGCCGTAGAGTCTTTCTTCTGAACGCAACGCCTCACGTATGAACATAGCTCCATCTGCTTCAAATGCTGCCTCTCGTAATTCCTTCGCAAGCCGAGGATTAATCAAGTTGAAGTGATAGTTTTGCGCTGAGCACCCTTTAGTGTAATAGAGGCTCATCACAGTGGTCAGGTGCCCAAGCAATCGCTTTAGGGAGGGAAGAGTGATGAGGCCGGTTTGTGCGCAAAATACTGCCATTGTGCGGCGGAATTGATGGGAAGTGATGCGCCAGGGTTGACCGACCTGGTAACGAGGATCACCCCTCCAATTCCTCAGAGGCTCAATAGCTTCGAGCTCAAGGATGTCTTCTTCTTTGATCAAAATGGGCGGCAGGCGCGACTCGGCTGAAACCTGCTTGACGATGCCTGTTTTTGGCAGCTTACAGTGTGAGACTGGGTGCGCTGAAGTGCTGATCAGCAAATAATTCTGCGGGTTATGGACGTAAGGAGAAAGAATTTCTTGAATTTTTTTGAGCACCTCCACAGGTTTTAGAATTGCATCGGTCGTAATCCACTGCCTGGGTTTTTTTGCGCTATATAGTTTCGTGGTAATTCCCGCAACGTATAGGGCTTCATTATTCCAGCCCCGCGTGGGGCTAAGGCAATCGGTGCTGAGGCTCTTGACTTCATGGTCACGCATTAGAGTGAAAAGATGTATTAAGTTTTTCGCGCATTGACTTACAAGTGTCACGAAGCCCATGACACTGATAGCGCTTGCCCAGTCGTATTTCTTACAGATTTCTCCAAGCGAATTGTCTACTATGGCATCCTCAAATTCTATGGGTGAAGCTACGTGGCGGCGCTTTTGAGCGGCTGTGGCGTTCCACCCCTTGGCTTTAGGATTTACGTGAGCGTTCAAATTGCGCCCGTAGAGAGGGTTTGCAGCGGCTTTATTAAGGAAGTCACAAATTTGAGGGAAAAATTTCAAGAAGTCATCAAGGTATGACTGATATTGCTCATATTTAAGTAACAGTATTCTACTTGGGATTATCGGGAACTGCTTGCCTTGGTACTTAAGTTGTTTGGCGATTCGCTGCATGTATGGAAGAATTGTACCGTCAAGCTCGAAGCCTCTATCTCGACTGTCTATCTTATTCAAAGTTCGGATAAGTGATGTTAGGTTTCTATTTGCAAGAGGCTGTACAGTGCCTTGGAATTCTTTGAAGTAATCTGCAGAGCTGAAGATGTTATCTAGCTTTAAGTTTTTCTTCTTGCAAAATTCCACCATTCTGATTAGTAGGTATCTTATCGAGTGCATTGTACCTATTCGTAATGTCGTGCCCGAACGGTAGTTGGCAGAGAACATTTTCATTATGAAGATTTTTTTGCCCAGCTCTGCATTGTGCTCACGGTATTCACATTTCGTGTAAAATGGTAGAAAGTCAAAAAAGGGATTGTCTACGACGCTGTATGCAAACCCCATAAGGATCCATTGGTCATCTTTCAAGCGATTAACGATCTTTTCGTCTAAATCTCGCGATATTATGGTATCAGGCCCTAAGCGAGCAAATGACATGCCGTAGTAGACATCCGTCGAGAACTGTTCTGAGCGCGCAGGAAATGGTAGTTTGTCATATGGCGAGGCTTGCATCGAAGTAGTGTTTTCAAGGCCTTTCATTTGATCACCTTCAACTTTAGCAATCGATGGTAGAAAGTTTCCCAATATGGAGAAAGTAATTGGTGGTCGGCAATCTCCAGTCTGACACGTTCAATAATAGGCTCCATCTCTGGTCTCACGACAGTAAGGTCTCTGAGTATGGTGTCTATTCTCTCTATAACTTCGCCGTGAAGAGCACGAAACTCATCAAGGTCAGTGCATGCAGTGACGCGCTGCATTGTGACGTACCGCATGCTGAGCAGCTTTCTTATAGAGTCTTCGTTCGCGTGAAGTCGGAATTCCTTACAGTAGATACACCCGACAAAATTTTTGCAGTTAGGCTCATAGCTCTCCGGGGCAATTTCTAGAGGCGAAGATTCATCTCCAGAGCAGCTACCGCCTGGAACATCGATCTCTGCGTCTCGCCCTAGTATTGAGATTACATATGATAATGTGCTGGAGATTTCATCAATGGCGGTTTTTTCTTCTGATTCTGAGTATTTTTTGAGTATGGTTTGGGTGCTATTTTGCAGCACGGCAGAAACAACCCCGACTGGATAGTTATGACTCAAAAGAAAGATAGATTTATATTTGCGAAGGGCTCGATGCGTTACGCCATGGTAATCGGGGTCAACAAATCTGACCATTTGCTCGTTAAATACCCAAACTGTTGATGCTCTAATCGGAATGTTTTTATATTGTCCTGAAGAATAGTGCAGAAACATGTAGTCATACATCCTGCTTTCGCAAAGATAGTTTCTTAGTTTCAGGAATTTATTGAAGTGTTTAGTGAAGCTTTTTTTGATATCAAACGATTGCTCCATGTTGCCAGCACGAAACTTTATCGTTACGAATCCTGCACTGTCACTATTCGAGCTCTCATAGCTAGGTGCCCAGAATAGCCTACGCATCTGAGATTCGTTCATTGCGGTGTTGGCAGTGAACAATGAATAAAAAGCTTGCTGCGCAAAGTTCCCAAGCCATTTACGGGTGCGATGGTGTATGTCGTTATTAGCCTCTTCAAGAAACTTACGAGCCTCAATTTCCTGGCCAATAAGCGCTGCTCGTGTTTGGTTTGTCCTGGCTAACATTTCATCGACGGTACGAATTGCACCATTCGTATAATCCCAGACGATGGAGTTTCGCGGCTTCCAGCGCGCTTCTAATATCGCATTAGTGATAATCGAGTATTCCGAAGGCATCAATAGGGCTTCAGTATCAAGATAAGCAATGCGATGTGGATAGGGTAGCCCCTCCACTAGAAAATCAGTAACCCCGTCAAATAGATATTGGCAGGCGGTGAGATGCGCGGCCATCTCATTTTCAGACGGTGTAGGCGTTTTTTCTCGATCCTCTTCATGCGCTGTACTGCTAGATAAGATAGGCATATCACCTAGGAAGTTGATGCGTGCTCCGGGATAGAACAAATTTCCGTTATGAATTGCCGCCGACTGCAAACGAGTGGCTCTAAACTCCTTTATGCCACCTTGTTGCATCGTTAAGATGAGATGCTGAGTGTAGGAGTCAAGCGCCCGCTTGTATGAGAACTCATCGTCTAGAAAGTCCCTATGTCCGTTGGTGTCGCACCAATCTGCATGTGTGGTAAATTCGGTGGCGCTTTGGTAGAGCGTATAATTACTCCCTCCCGATCGCGCTTTGAAGATGTGCTCAGTACACCATGTACGTATTTTTTCACTTCGGTTTTTTTTATGAGAAAAAACGTCGACCGGTTTCGGTGATTTATTATATTTATAGGTGCGATCTGCATAGCAGATAGAGCCCAGGTCGATTCTTCGGTCACTCGTGCACCTGAGAACGAGGCCTTCCATCGGACGATTGAATAACGCCGCTAGTAGTTTGTCGTTGTCATACTGGGCGATATCAAGTTCGTAAGTTTTTCGCTCGTGCTTGTTCATTATCAGACATTCTCGTTCGAATCAGATCTTCGAGGTGAGCCTCAAACTCCGATTGAGCTTGAGCCAATTGAGGGTGGTCTTCTCTGTACCGTAAATAGGCCAGAGTGACATTAATGTCCTCATGGTTTAATCTTCTTTTAAGTTTGTCTAGCAACTCGATCTGATTCATTTTTCCTTCCGCCTGTTGAGTGATAAAGTCTTCTAATAAGTTCATGCCAAAAGTCGCTCTTAAGTCATGGAAACGATATGTAAATCTCGCGCCTAGCTCCCGCAGCTTTGTGTGGACTTTCACGCTGTATTGCCTAATGGCTGAGCCTGCTTCTGCACTGAAATCGAACAGGTGTTGATCAGCTTGGGAGATGTAATAAGGTCTTCCTGTTCTTGTTAAAAATACATACTGGCTATCGTCATCTCTGATCGGTGATTTCATTGCTCGGTCTTGATGTCGTTTAGAACTTACGTACGTAGCTAACATATTATGCACCCATGCTGGCACCGCAACAGACTGTCGCTTGCCGTTCTTGGTTTCCACTAGTTTTCCTTCCCCCATCTCCATGTAATATAGTGCGTACTTATTCGGGTCGTTGTCAGATCCTATTCCATGGATGACATCGGCGTGGCGAACTGTCAATGTCGACTGAATACGCATTCCTGTTGTGAGACTCAAGATGTGAGCTAAGAGCATCTCAGGATTGCGTAACTCAAGTAGCGCCTTCAGTAGGACAGCTTGATCTACGCGATCAATTGGGTAAAGTTTTCCTCCGTCACGGATGAAACGGCCTGTGGCAATGGATTCCGTATTTTTGAAGGTTAAATCGTTTGTGATGACCTCTTTAACCTGAGTACACCCGAAACTATCAACGTATCGTTTATTCTTTATCTCGGATTTCCACATCTCGGCTTCGGGCTTAAAGCCTCGTTCGGCTACCTTCCATTTATAGAAGCCAGTCATATTTGAGATCTTGCGATTCGCCACCTTACGCGTCAACTGTCCCCTGGCGATCTCAAGCTTCAGCTCGGCTGTATAGTAATAGGTGGGTCGCTCGAATTTAATTCCTCGGAAAGTGTTGTAGTCCATATCTGCTTTGAGGAACTTGTTCATCATGTCGGCGAGATCGCCTGCCGCATTTGCGACGGTGGACTGGCGCAGGCCCTTTACAACCGAGCACCAAAATAAATAGAAGCATCCGTCAGGCCACAGCGCACCATCTGGCTGCACGATTACATGGAGGCGGTTGATGGAAGGGGGGTGAAGCCATTTCGGTCTGATGGGGTAGCCTATGGACGAGGCTTCATCAGGATTCAAAGGAGGGAGCCATTCGCTGGCTTCGCTATCGCTGCAGGGCTCCCAGACCTTAACGTTAGTGAGCGGCACTTTGTGGTATAGGCCGCTTGAAGCCGGTTCGGTGTTGAGCATGGCAGACCCTCCGCATAAGGTGTCTGTCCATTCAAGTTCAGCTCACGGATTCTGTCAAATCGCTGGAGCTCACGCGTAGTTCTGCACCTTGACCGTGTGCAGCGTGATGTCCACCACATCACCGTCGGCCCCCACCTGAGGCATCTCGATCCAGTCACCGACCCGCAGCATGTCGTTGCTGGTCAGCTGCACGCTGGCGACGAACGACAGCAAGGTGTCCTTGTAGACCAACAGAATCACCGCCGACATGGCCCCCAAACCCGACAGCAGCAATAGCGGTGAGCGGTCGATCAGGGTGGCAACAATGATGATCGCGCCAAACACATACAGCACCATCTTGGTCAGTTGCACGTAGCCTTTGATCGAGCGGGTGCGGGCGTGTTCGGTGCGGGCGTAGACATCCAGAAGGGCGCTGAGCAGGGCGCTGATGGCCAGCACCATGAACAGGATGGTGAAAGCCAGGGCAACATTGCCCAGGAAAATCATGCTGGTCTTGCTCAGTTCCGGCACCAGGTGCAGGCCGAACTGGATGACCAGCGAGGGCGTCATCTGCGCCAGGCGATGGAAAACTTTGTTCTGGCGCAAGTCGTTGACCCAGTGCAGGGCCGGCTGGCGACCCAGCAATTTGGCACCGTGCAGGATCAGGTAGCGCGCCACGCGCCCCAGCACCAGGGCAATCACCAGCAGCAGTATCAGTGCAAGGCTGGAATGCAGGAGCGGATGCTTATCGAGAGCACCCCAAAGGTCTTGAATGTTGACCCAGAGCTGTTTGATGTCCATGGACGAAACGGTTCTTCTATAAAGACGCGACGGTGCGATTAGAGCATTTAAGCCAGGTTAAGTGACCCTTGATGACGAATCGGCTCACAAAAAAGCCACTGATTAGCGCCGTTCGTATAAAGAAACTCGGCCTTCGCGCTCGAAACCGTTACCCTATGCAGCTGTTTTTTTGCATTTCTTCGAGGTAGCACCCGTGTTTTCCCAATTCGCCCTGCACGAACGCCTGCTCAAAGCCGTGGCCGAGCTTAAATTTGTCGAGCCAACGCCGGTGCAGGCAGCGGCTATTCCGCTCGCGCTCCAGGGGCGTGATCTGCGGGTGACGGCGCAGACCGGCAGCGGCAAGACCGCGGCGTTCGTGCTGCCGATCCTCAACCGCCTGATCGGCCCGGCCAAGGTTCGTGTCAGCATCAAGACCCTGATCCTGCTGCCGACCCGTGAATTGGCCCAGCAAACGCTCAAGGAAGTGGAACGCTTCTCGCAGTTCACCTTCATCAAGTCTGGCCTGATCACCGGTGGCGAAGACTTCAAGGTCCAGGCCGCCATGTTGCGCAAAGTACCGGACATCCTGATCGGCACGCCAGGGCGGATGATCGAGCAACTGAACGCCGGCAACCTCGACCTCAAGGAAGTCGAAGTGCTGGTGCTGGACGAAGCCGACCGCATGCTCGACATGGGTTTTGCCGAAGACGTGCAGCGCCTGGTGGATGAATGCGTCAACCGCCAGCAGACCATGCTGTTCTCCGCCACCACTGGCGGTTCGGGCCTGCGGGAAATGATCGCCAAGGTGCTGAACAACCCTGAGCACTTGCAGCTCAACGCGGTCAGCCAGCTGAACTCCACGACCCGTCAGCAGATCATCACCGCTGACCACAACCAGCACAAAGAACAGATCGTGAACTGGCTGCTGGCCAACGAAACCTACGAAAAAGCCATCGTGTTCACTAACACCCGCGCCATGGCCGACCGCATCTACGGTCGCCTGGTGGCCCAGGAATACAAGGCGTTCGTGCTGCACGGCGAGAAGGACCAGAAAGACCGCAAGCTGGCCATCGACCGCCTCAAGCAGGGCGGCGTGAAAATCCTCGTCGCCACCGACGTTGCCGCCCGCGGCCTGGACGTGGAAGGCCTGGACATGGTCATCAACTTCGACATGCCCCGCAGCGGCGACGAATACGTGCACCGTATCGGTCGTACCGGACGCGCCGGCAACGATGGCCTGGCGATTTCGCTGATCTGCCATGGCGACTGGAACCTGATGTCGAGCGTCGAGCGCTACCTCAAGCAGAGCTTCGAGCGCCGCACCATCAAGGAAGTCAAAGGCACCTACGGCGGACCGAAAAAGGTCAAGGCCTCGGGCAAGGCCGTTGGCGTGAAGAAGAAAAAGGTCGACGCCAAGGGCGACAAGAAGAAATCCGGCGCCAAGGCCCCGACCAAGCGCAAGATCGCCAACCGTCCGAAGACCGACGCTTTGTCGCTGGTCAGCAAGGACGGCATGGCCCCACTCAAGCGCCGCAAGCCGGAGGCGCCAGCGGCTGAGTGAAGCTGCGTCAGCGCTTGATAAAAAGAACCGGACCTTGAGTCCGGTTTTTTATGGATAACTGAATCTGACGCAAAACCCGTGGCGAGGGAGCTTGCTCCCGCTGGGCTGCGCAGCAGCCCCAACAAAGTGGAATTTACAATCATCTAACGAGTTGACGCTTCGATTTCAGGGGGCGCTTCGCACCCAGCGGGAGCAAGCTCCCTCGCCACCAAAGCAAGCTGTGCCCTGCTTCGGGCGTCACCCCGCTTTCTTCTCCGCATTCTTGAGCTCTTGAAGACGCTCATCAATCAACTGGCACTTGTCCGGCACATCTTTGCTGGCGGTCTCCAGGTCCATGGCCTGCAGTTCCTTATTCATTTCCTTAGCCTTCTCCGGGTTCTGTTCGGTGAGCCTGGTCACTTCCTTGGCCAATTGTTCACGCTTGGCGGTGGCTTGCTCGGGCGTGCAAGTGGCCCAGGCAGGCAGGGCGCAGCTGAGGGTGGCGGCGAGGGTGAGTTTGAGGAGGGTTTTCATGGCAGGGGCCTCGTATTTCTTGTTGAGCAGGTAATGGGTTGAGGCCGCTGCCGGGTGGAAAGTTCATTAGCCTGGCGCTTGGCTGGCGTTCCCTTGCTGCGCAGGCGCAACCATGAGTGGAAGTCTTTTTCAGGATTTCCCTCGCCGATATTAAACACTCGTCTACCATGGAGAATGCGAGGATAGCCCGATGCCGGCAACGCAGGGGCGCTCTTTAACACAGGATGTAAGTGCTGTCAGGACGTACCCGCGGCCTGTCATAGTCAACAATTCAAAGGAATGAAACTCATGAACCTTAGATCGATACTCAGTCGACTGATGTTGTGCCTGTGTGGTTTATTCGCGGTCTCATCGGCTTATGCGGAAAGTGTGATTATCGCCACGTCGCGACCCGATGAGGGGATCGTAGTTGATGTGTTTGACAGTCCTGATGCCGTAAACGCCTTACCTTCTTCGTCGGGCATGGTGCCATTTACCTCGATAGGGTTGGCTACACCCGCGGTGCAATCGTTCAAGGGTAAGGTTTATATGTTTTGGGCCAACGATAGTGATTCCACTATCTATTTTTCCACTTCGGCGCAGGGCAGTAATTGGTCCCCCCCACAGCCCATTCCCGTGTCTGACATCCTGGGTAATGTCTCAGTGACCGTGTTTCAGCAAAAGCTGGTACTGACCTTTACCGACAAGAGTCACATAAATAGCATCAGCTCTGAAGACGGCATAACCTGGTCCAACGTTAAACCTATCGCGGTCTCCAGCGACGCCGCTAATAACAGTCCTGTGGTATACAACGGAAAGTTATTTGTCCTCTACAGCGAGGAAGATGATCACACGATTAACTATGTCACCTCGGATGATGGCGTGCTGTGGAGTAAGGAAAATCTCGGGTTCAGTGCAAACGCTTTCCGAGTGTTGAGTTTGGTGCCCGTGGTCTATAACGGTGAGCTGTTGGTCTATTACTCTTATGATCTTAGTAATTTTGCCGTGCGCAGTTACGACCGGGGCGGTCACTGGGGAGATGAGCAAAGACTATCGGGCCTGGCAAAAAGCGAGCTTTTCCTGAACCGCGCAACCATCACCGGTAACCGCGTTTTTATCAGCAGTGGCCCTAGCACTTATGGTTCAAGCGATGGGGTCAACTGGAGTCCCTATTATTCCAGGCGATTCTCTGACAATTTGACCGGCCCATCGGGATTGGGCGTTTCCTATGCCATTACCCCAAACGATCTAACGATGGACAACCCGCAGCTGCCAGCAGATCTGGCGACGGGCCTCAGCCATACCGACTATGCCACCTTCGCCTGGCGAAGCTTTTTCGCCCTGAACAATACGGCCAAGGCGCCATTGCCCGCTAACCGTGGTGTAGGTAATCCGGAAAGCAGCTTCGCCGATTCGGGCAAGGTTCCAAAATCTCCCAGTCCGTTGTTGTGGCAAACCTTCGCCCACCGCAGCGAGTTGTTTCCAGCGCTAAATCCAAACTCCGTGGGTGGTCCTACGCGTCCGTTTACTTCCGAGCCGCAATACAGCTATATCAAGTTTCCCACCGGTGCGCCTTTGGCGCCTGGCGCCAGTTATGCTTATTACAACAATCTGGATGAAGCGACCCAGATAGGCCAGAACGCTATATTTTTCCCGGTCAACCCTCCGCAGATCGCCAAGACAGGGAGTGACTATGCCCCTTCAAACGACAGCCAGATCCTGTTTGAAGCCAAGGCGAATCCCGTCGTTTACGAGTATGCCAAAGGCTTGACCCGTTACCCGGAACACATACTCCTGCCCGACGGCGCAGTAGAGGTCAAGGCGGCATGGCGCAAGCTGGCAGACATCCCGGTACAGAATCGCGCGCGCTACCATACGGCGACTGTGGTGACCTATCAGGGCAAAGATGATGCACCGGTGGCGTACAATGAAGACTACGCTCTGGTAGCCCTGCATATCATCCATAAAACACCCAACTACCCGACTTTCATCTTTGCCACATTCGAGCACGAAGATGCTCTGACATTGCCCGATGGCACCTCGCCGACCGGTCTCTACTACGTCGCTAACTATGACGAGATCGCCTACCCCGGTTACGATGAAAAAAATCCCCCGACTGCGATGTTCTCTGACGGTAACAAAAACTATACGGTTTCCCTGCCCGCAGCGGGCGCAGTCGCCAATCCAAACCTTGATCCGCCCGTCTATTCCGGCACTAACGGAATCCCCGAGGGGCAAGCCGGCCCGATCCGTGTCGTGCAACCGCTGACTATCTATTCCGAAGTCGCAGCGGTGAACAACCAGGTCAAGCAGCTCATGGATGCCAGCAGCGAATTCACCAATTCGGTCTGGAAGCACTATCGGCTTAAAGGGGTGCAGGCTATCCCCTCGATGACTTCAACCGACCCGGATTATTACCTGGCCAATATCATGGTCGAAAGCAGCCAGCCGGGCATTCAGCTGTTTCGCGGGAGCAACGTGTTCCCCATCCCGAATGACAACACCCTGACCAATGCGCGTGAGCAACCCAACATCATGGTGCCGGATTACGAGCACAGCACTCAAAGCCTGACCATGGGCGGCTGTATGGGCTGTCACGGCATTGCCCAGAGCTCGCTGAAACAGGGTTTCAGTTTCCTCTTCGATGCGATCAATCCCACGCTTGCCAAGGGCACCACCGGTTTTGCGAACCCAGAGACCGTAGGTTTACCTGATCCGCGGACCTCGAAGGCACGGGCCCTGAAATACTCTTTCGGTCCTCAGAATACGGCAGCCGTCGAGGAGGCAAGCAAGTAGCCGCCAAACATCGGCGAAGCGAGATAGCCCTGCTTTCTGAGGCCGGCGCGATAGCCCTTTCGATAAAGAACCGGACCTTGAGTCCGGTTTTTTATTGAAATCCCAACCTGAATTTGGCTCTGCCTTTTATGGCGAGGGAGCGATGATCGACTTGAGGATTGTGCTTAGTCGTATCAGCAACCGTGGGGCTTTCCTCCTTCGTATTCACCGTGATGCGAAGTCAGTCCCCCCGTTTCCTACTACGACCTGTTTGCCAACATATCTGTCCGTTTCGCAGGAGGTTTCCACCTCTGGCGGTGACTATTCGCCTTGATGCCGATGTGGTCGAGTGGTTCAAGGGGCAGGGCGCGGGCTATCAGACACGCATCAATCAGCTTCTTCGCCAATACATGCAGGCTCAGCAGGGCCATCGTCGGTGAGCAAATTAATGCTATGAAGTGGGCGACTGAGAAGTCGCCCGTTGTCGTTAATTCTGTTACCTGCGTCCGCACCTCCCCCGATGACATCAAACCTATCGCGCAGCGCTGTGGTTAAGGCAAAACTGGCGATTGCGGCGCAATCCAGCGGGAGCAAGCTCCCTCGCCACAGGGTTCGCGCTCGACTGGGCAGGTTGGCGCATCAGCTGTGGCAGCAGCTATGGGGTTTAGCCTCTTCGTACTTATCGTGATGCCGCACCCAGTCCATGATTTCGTCTTCGTTGCGGCCCTTGGGCGTGAGATCGAGGTAGTTGTAGGTGCCGACCAGGATGTCGAGGCCACGGGCGTAGGTGGAGTAGGTGTGGAAGATATCGCCGGCTTTGTTGCGATAGAAGACGCTCAGGCCGGGGAGTTCGCCTTCGGTGGTGTCGGTTTTTTCGTAGTTGTAGGTGGCTTTTCCGGCGGCGGTGTCTTCGGGTTTGAAGCTGACGCCGAAGTCGTAGTTGAAGTCGCAGCCTTCTGACGAGACCCAGTCGAAGACCCAGCCCATGCGACGTTTGAACGGCTGGAACTCGGCGAACGGCGCGCGGGACACCGCGACCACGGCGACGTCGTGGTGGGCCAGGTGTTGGTTGGCGCCGTCGATGTGGTCGGACAGGAATGAGCAGCCATCACAGCCTTCTGTCCAGCCGGGGCCGAACATGAAGTGGTAGATGATCAGTTGGCTGCGGCCGCCGAACAGGTCGGCCAGGCTCAGTTCGCCGTTGGGGCCCTGGAAACGGTAGGGTTTTTCGATTTTTACCCAGGGGAGGGCGCGGCGTTCTGCGCTGAGTTTGTCGCGTTCGCGGGTGAAGGCTTTTTCGTGGATCAGGTGCTGGCGACGGGCGGTGAGCCATTCTTCCCGCGAGACGACGGCATGATTTTCTACGTTCATGGTGAATTCTCCTGCGTGGCAGAGCCGCTGATTCGGCACTTCTGTCAGTGGTCGTTTGGCCCAGTGTGAATTCGACAGGCCGTTGGTCGGCTTGGGCAATAGCCCACCGGTAAGCCCGGCTGAACGGCAGCGCAGCGCCTGGGTCACACTTTAAGTAGGCATCTCACTCTTTGGAGGATGGACCAGGATGACGACTTATAACTGGGACTTGATCGAACGGTTGTTGCACGAAGTGCAAAACGGCGCCGGCCACAGCTTTACCCCTCGGCCTTATGCGGAGCAGTACGCGGCAGAGAAGGCAGCCGCAGGCGAGCCGATCGAGAACCTCGATCATCTGAAAGCGGTCGCCGGGGAGTACGAAAAGCTGCTGTTGGAGCGTAACTATATCGAGCCTCGGCCGGAGGAAGAGGGCGGTAACGGCGAGAACTTTGTGCTGACGCCCCGTGGCTCGCGGTTGTTGAGCCTGATCGACAGCAGCATCCCGGGCAATGATCATCCGCGCCAGGTGCTGGATGAGCAGGAAGATGCGCTGGATGAGTTTACTTTTGATGAGGTGGCTTCGAAGGCGCAGATTGCCTGACAGGCCTGCACTGAGCCCTGTGGGAGCGAGCTTGCTCGCGATAGCGGTCTGACATCAACAGGTCTGTTGCCTGTTCTGCCGCTATCGCGAGCAAGCTCGCTCCCACATTCGATCTCCCACATGCATCTCAGTGGTGTTATGAGCGTGCTGCCTTCAGGCACTTCAAATCACTGAAATCCTTTTTCACCCGGTCGATCTTCCTCAGCAAGTGTTCGCGTTGCGTCGGGGTGCTGTCGGCCATCACGTCCACCAGCAGGCTGCGGGCCTGGGCTTCGGTTTTGTCGAAGGCCTGGCGGTAGGCGGGGGTCCAGAGGCTTTCGCGGTCGACCAGCAGTTGCTCGATGCGCTTGGGGAAATCGGGGCTGTGGCGTTGGGCCACAGCTTCGCTGAACTGGTTTTGCCAGTGCGCGCGGTTGGCGATCCATTGCTGGTTTTGATCGCCCAAGGCGCGGGACCAGGCCTGCACGCGTTGGCGCTGGGTTTCGCTGAGCGGGCCGAGCCAGTCGTTCAGGCGTTTCTCCATGCGTTCGCTGCGCTCCTGGATTTGCTGCTGCAACGTCGGCTTGAGGTATTGCTGCTGGCGTTTGCGTTGGTCTTTGACGAACGCGGCGTCCATGTCCGCGACCTGATCGTCGTTCAATCCCTGTAATAACTCGATGGCCGACGGGGTGATTTCCCGGGCGGTTTCGGCGATGGCGGCCTTGGCTTCCCGGGTACGCTGTTGCAGGGCCTGGTCGGTCACCTGGTTGGTTTGCACCATGTTCTTCAAGCGGTCCAGCCAGTCAAGGTAGCCGGGCAGTTGTGTGGTGCAATGCCAGTTCAAGTGTTCATTGAGACGGTCGTTGAACCAGTCCTTTTGCTCGCCATTGATGTCCAGATAGTCGTTGAGCGTCCAGGGGATGATCAGGTCGAGGTTGCGGTAGGCCAGGCCCACGCGGCTGCAGGCGGTGACGGTGAGCAGCAGGGCCATGAGCAGGGCGATGCGGGTGAACCAGCGCGACATGAGCGAGTCCTTGCGAAGGCATGGGTTGCGAAGGCGTAACTGTCTTGTTTGAGCATGGCAGGTGCGCGGCAGTTCAGCCGGTCGAATAAGTAACGCTTAGTAAAAAGGGTGGGCCATCTTGAGGGTCAGCAGGCCGTCGCATTCGCTGTTGTGGCCGGAGTACGCCGAGCAACTGCTGCCGCTCAGGCTTGAGTCGCTGTAGATCAGGTCCAGGTCGATGCCTCTCCAGGGGCGGGAAATTTTCAACGACCAGTCACTGAAACTGCCTACATAACCGTCCTCCACCGACACGGGTGAGTTGTACTGGTGGGTGGTGTATTTGGCGCTGACACCAATGCCAAACGGCACGTTGCCGCCCAGGTCGGCAAACAAGGTGCTGTTCTGTTTATCCGGGTCGTTGCTGAAGGCCGCGCCGAACCGGCTGCCCAGCACGGTCAGGCCGCCAAAGAATTCCTGGCTGTCGAGCGTGTCGAGGGTGGGGTAGCTGTAGTGGATCAGGCCGATTTCGTAACCCAGGGTCTGGTCGAAGGGCTGTTTGAAGCCCATGTAGGAATCGACTTCAAGATTGCTCGATGGGCTCAGGCCAACGCTGGGCGACCACTGGCCCACGTACCAGCCGCTGTCGTGGCTCAGGTCCAGGCCGCCATGAAACGAGCCGGTGCTCGACGGCGTGACCAGGCCCTGGGCCATGCTGCGGCTGGGCGTGGTGCCGAGTTTGAGGTCGAAGTCGCCGAGCTCGCGCTGAAACACCTGCCCATGGGCGAAGGGGCACGCCAGCAGGCTGAGCGTCAGGGAGACAATGGGAATGCGCATGCTTCACTCCATGGATAGCGAGGAGCAGGATCGGTCATCAAGCTGAAACACTTGAGCTAGAGAGGTGCAAGCATACCGGCGAATGCTCGGCAGCGAGGGCCGTTCGTCGATTTTTGCAGGATGAGGGTAAGCGGGGAGGTTCCAGTCCAAGCGCTTCGAAGCTCAAAGCGCTTTGGGACCAGGTGACGCGCGGGTTACTTTTTGCCCAGGCTGATCTGCTTGGACGGGCCGAATGTCTGGCCGCTGACGCCCTTGGCAATTTGCTGGATTTCACCGCCGGACTTGAGGAATGCAGCGATCTGGTCGTTGATAGACTCGCTGGTTTCCACGGCTGGAGCGGGCTTTGCTTTGCTGTTGGATGCTTTTACGCGCATGACGGCCATTAACCTGTAAATAATTAATTGGGCCAGGCATCGTACAGGAAATACTTGACAATTGCTTGGCAAATATACTCCCTCAATTATCACGCCGGGCGCTGGAATAAGGGGCGGTTTATGCCGTCATTATTGCCCTAAGCCACTGTTTTAAATAGCAACCCTTTGGACTGTATAACTTAAAAACGGCTGGCCGAAACGGCCTGGAGGGCCGTTGTCCGCCTGACGAATGGCCGCATACGCGAGGAAAACCCAGGGAAATCAACGGCTGCACAAGGCCCTTCCGGCCGCCCGCGCCAGAGGCCACGAATCACGCCGCAAAACCGGGTAGAATGCCGCCCACGCAATGAGGGTATTGGAAATGGCTTTAGTCGGGCGTTACAACAGTTTGCAAGTGGTTAAACACACTCACTTCGGTTTATATCTGGACGGCGGTGCGGACGGCGAAATTCTGCTGCCCAATCGTTATATCCCCAAGGATATTCCCAGCGAAGATGAAGACTGGCTCAATGTTTTTATTTATCTGGACAGCGACGACAAACTGATCGCTACCACGGAAAAACCCAAGGTTCAGGTCGGTGAGTTTGCCAGCCTGAAAGTGGTTGAAGTCAACAGCATCGGTGTATTCCTGGACTGGGGCCTGCCCAAGGACTTGCTGCTGCCGTATTCCGAAGAAAAGCGCCAGATGACCGCCGGCGAATATTGCGTGGTGCACGTCTACCTCGACAAGCACACCCGCCGCATCACCGCCACGGCGCGTCTGGACCGTTATCTGGACAAGACCCCGGCCAACTACACGCCGGGGCAGGAAGTCGATTTGCTGGTCGCCGAAGCCACCGACATGGGCTTCAAGGCGATCATCAATAACAAGCACTGGGGCCTGATTCACAAGAACGAAATCTTCAAGTTCATGCGCGCCGGCAAGCAGGAAAAAGGTTTCATCAAGGAAATCCGCCCGGACGGCAAGATCAGCTTGAGTTTGCAACCCGTGGGTCAGGAAGCGGCGACCAGCCTCAATGCCAAGATCCTCGCCAAGTTGCGCGAAAACAACGGCACGCTGCCGGTCAGCGACAAGAGCGACCCGGTGCTGATCAGCAGCCTGTTTGGTGTCAGCAAGGGCAACTTCAAGAAAGCCATTGGTGCGCTCTACAAGAATGGGCAAATTGTCATTCATGCTGATCGGATTGAGTTGAGCTGATCTTCAGTCGAGCCACGGCAAATAAGGATTCATGTGGCCAGGGGAGGCCGCTGTGGGAACAAGGCTTGCTCGCGATGGAGACGATGCGGTCTTTCTGATACCGAGGCGCCTGTTTCGCGAGCAAGCCTTGCTCCCACAGCGGTGCGCCGTTCCTCAAAATCTCCTGGCCACAGGAGCGGTGTTCGGCTCTCCTCTGTATACAAAACCCTGCACCTTTAGCATGCACCCGCGCCCTGTTCGTGGGCGCGTGCCTGCTCCTGCCCGGCTTTAGTCCCCGCCACACACCGCAGTTTGTCTCATATTCCCCACCTCTGGCACGCATTCTGCGTAGCAACCCGTATACAAACCATGCCGGCTCCCGTGCGCAGTATGGTGAGCAGGTTGATACGGGGGCACGGCGGTCCTCAAAAGGAGCCTCGCAATGTCCGAGCAACTGCCCAACGGCTACAGCCCTCGTCTCTATAACGAAGACCTGGGTCCGCTGCCGCAGAAATGGAACTGGTACAACATTTTCGCGTTTTGGATGAGTGATGTGCACAGTGTCGGCGGTTATGTGTTCGCTGCCAGCCTGTTCGCGTTGGGGCTGGCGAGTTGGCAGGTGTTGATTGCGTTGCTCTGCGGCATCTGCATCGTGCAGTTGATCGCCAACCTGGTTGCCAAGCCGAGCCAGCAAGCGGCGGTGCCGTATCCGGTGATCTGTCGCCTGGCGTTTGGGGTATTCGGGGCGAATATTCCTGCGGTGATCCGCGGTTTGATCGCTGTGGCGTGGTACGGCATTCAAACGTACCTGGCTTCCAGTGCACTGATCATTGTGGTGCTGCGGTTTTTTCCTTCCATGGAAGTCTATGCCACGCCGCAATTTGCCGGTTTGTCCTACTTGGGCTGGTTCGGTTTCCTCAGCTTGTGGTTCGTCCAAGCGCTGGTGTTCTGGGCCGGTATGGAGTCGATCCGTCGCTTTATCGACTGGGCCGGACCGGTGGTGTACGCCGTGATGTTCCTGTTGGCGGGTTGGATCGTATGGAAAGCCGGCTGGAGCAACATCAATTTCACTCTGGCGGAGAAGTCCTTGTCCGGCTGGCAAGCGTTCGGTCAGGTGATCGTCGCGACGGCGTTGGTGGTGTCGTACTTCTCCGGCCCGACCCTCAATTTTGGTGATTTCAGTCGCTACTGCCGGAGCATGTCGGACGTGCGCCGTGGCAATTTCTGGGGGCTGCCGGTGAATTTCCTGGCATTCTCCCTGGTGACCGTGGTGATTGTTTCCGGGACGTTGCCGGTGTTCGGCGAAATGCTCCATGACCCGATCGCCACCGTGGCGCGTATTGACAACGACGTGGCGGTGTTGCTGGGCGCCTTTGCCTTTGTGACTGCCACCATCGGCATCAATATTGTCGCCAATTTTGTTTCCCCGGCGTTCGACTTCGCCAACGTCGCCCCCAGCAAGATCAGCTGGCGTGCCGGCGGCATGATTGCTGCGATTGCATCGATATTCATCACGCCGTGGAACCTGTTCAACAACCCCGAAGTGATCCACTACACCCTGGACGTGCTGGCAGCCTTCATCGGTCCGCTGTTCGGAATCTTGCTGGTGGATTACTACCTGATCAAAAAGCAGCAGATCGACGTCGACGCGCTGTTCAATGACGGGCCCAGCGGGCGCTATTACTACAGCGGCGGCATCAACTGGACGGCGGTCAAGGCGCTGGTGCCGGCGACGTTGATGGGCGTGGCGATTACCTTCACGCCGATGTTGCAACCGATGGCCAATTTCGCCTGGTTCACCGGTTGCTTCCTGGGCGGGGTGTTGTATTTCGCCTTGGCACGGCGTGACTCAACCGTGCACCTGAGCCCATCGCTCGGCCAGGCCTGATTAACGCAGGGCGGTCTGGGCGCAAGGGCTCACCGTACCCCGGCTGGCGGGCCGCAGTAACAGCCCGCCGGCCAGCAGCAGGCCACTGCCGGCAATGATCAGCGCCGGTTGCAAGCCACCGCTGAAGTGGCTGCTCAACGCCGCCAGCAATGGCCCGCTGAGCTGGCCCAAGGCAAAGCAGGCGGTCAACAGGCCCGCGTTGCGCTGGGTGGCGTGGGGTGCCAGTTCCCGGGAACGCAGCATTACCAGTTGCATGCAGGCCAGGAATGGTGCTCCACACAGGATTACGCCCAGCGCCAGCCCCGGCCCGCTGCCCAGCAGGCAAGCGAATACTCCGGCGGCTTGCAGCCAGAGTGTACCGATCAGCCAGCGACCGGTGGTGTTCGGGTTGGGACGACGCAAGCTGACCAGCAACACGCCAGTGGCGGCGGCCAGACCGAAGCAGGGCCAGAACAGGTCTGCTTGCCATTGCCCGTGGAACTGCGCCGAGGCCATCTGCGACAGGAAGGTGGCGGGAATGATGTAGCCCAAGCCGTACAGGGCATACACCACGCCAAGTCGAGCGATGCCACGGTTCGGCGAGGCGCTGACTGGCGCTGTAGCGGTCGCGGCTGCGGCGGGTTGCGGCAGAATGGGCAGAATCACCAGCAGCATCGCCAATGCCACGCCGGCATACACCAGCCACAGGGTCGCGGAGGTCTGGCCGAGCAGGTTCGAGCCCAAGGCGAGCAAACCGGTCAGAAAAATCCCCAACCCTGGGCCGGCAAACACCAGGGCGCCGAGCCGTGGCCGTCCCGCCGCCGCAGCCAAGGGTTGGCTCAGGGCGGTGATCATCACCAACACCCAGGCGCTTGCCACTCCGGTACCAAAGCGCAGCACCAAGTGTGGCCAGAAGCCCCAGGCCCAGAACGAAGCCAGGGTCAGCAGCACGCACAGCCACAGCCCCCCGATCAAACGCCGGCGCACCTGTTCCGGACGGCGGGCGAACATGGCGTCCAGCGCGCCGAGGAAGTAACCCAGGTAGTTGGCCGCGGCAATCAGACCGGCGGCGGTCAAGTCGATCTGACCTTCGCCGATTAAATGAGGTAACTGCGGTGTTAAGGCGAAGCGGCCAATACCCATGGCCATCATCAGGGCGATGAAACTGCCGAGCAGGCGAATCAGAGGTGACATGGCGGGTCTCCAGCGTTGAGGCGAATGACCGTCAGGCTAGGACTGATTGACTTTCATTAAAAATGAATAATAGTGAGTAACTTGTTCATTTTTGGAGAATGTCGTGGAGTTCAGCCAATTGCGGATTTTCCAGGCCGTGGCCGAGGAAGGCTCCATTACCCGCGCCGCCGAGCGGTTGCATCGGGTGCCGTCGAACCTCTCGACCCGGCTCAAGCAGCTTGAGGAGCAACTGGGCGTGGATCTTTTCCTGCGCGAGCGTCAGCGTTTGCAGCTATCGCCGGCGGGAAAAGTCCTGCTGGACTATGCGATCAAGCTTTTTGCTCTGCACGACGAAGCCCATGCTGCCGTGCAGGGCGGGCAACCGGCCGGGGATTTTGTGTTGGGTACGATGTACAGCACGGCGGCGATTCATTTGCCGGACCTGCTGGCCGGTTATCACCGCACGTACCCGGCGGTGAACTTGCAGGTGCAGTCGGCGCCCAGCGGTGAACTGCTCGAAGGCTTGCTCACCGGGCGCCTTGACGCGGCGCTGGTGGACGGCCCGCTGGAGCTGGCGGGGTTGGACGGGGTGCCGTTGTGCGACGAGCGGCTGGTGCTGATCACCGAGGCCGACCACCCGCCAGTGCGCAGTGCGCTGGATGTGCAGGGCCGCTCGGTATTCACCTTTCGCCAGGGCTGTTCCTACCGCATGCGTCTGGAAGCCTGGTTTGCCCATGACCATGCGGCCATGGGCCGGGCGATGGAGATTGAGTCTTATCAGGGGATGCTGGCCTGTGTGATTGCCGGCTCCGGGGTGGCGCTGATGTCCGAGTCGATGCTCGCCAGCCTGCCGGGCCGCGAGCGTGTGAGGATGCATCCGTTGGCCGAGCCGTTTGCCAGTGCCACGACCTGGCTGATGTGGCGCAAAGGGATGGTGGGGGCCAATCTCACCGCCTGGATTGAACTGCAGCAACAGGCCTGGCCGCGGGCGCCCGTGATGACGACGCGATCAGCTTGAACTCCGGGAGGTGGATTTGGATCAATTCAGTAACAGATCATTGCAATGTGTGACGAGCATTGCGTAGGACTTCGGACTATTATCAGTGCGAAGGGGCCACAGAATTTTGCCGCTCGTACCACCCTGAAGGGGGCACCACGATGAAAGAGAAAATCCAGAACTGGCTTCATGACTTGGGTGTCGCGCTCGGCCTGATCGAGCCGCCCATGCAACCGATCCCTATCCGCACCGATGACGAGCAGCGCCGCCGCCAGCCGCGCCGTCGGTAAAGACACCGCGAATATCGGAGAGATCGCAGTCTCAGGCTGTTTCAGTTGAAACAGCCTGAGACTGCGATCTTTTTTTGTTTTGTAGCTAAACCTGTGGCGAGGGAGCTTGCTCCCGCTGGGCTGCGCAGCAGCCCCAAAACAGGGCGCTCAACTTATCTGGCACACCCGAGGTGTCTGGCTTTGGGCGCGCTTCGCGCACCAGCGGGAGCAAGCTCCCTCGCCACGGGGACAGTGTTTGGGCTGGCTGCTTCGGTAAAAAAGCAAAAAAAAAAAGGTGTGGCAATCGACGCCACACCCTCGAAGAAAAACTGCTTTCAGACCGCCTTGGCCATCATTTTCGACCGTGGTGACAATAGACTCACCACCACGAAACTCACCAGCGCCACGCTCAGGCTGTAGTAGATCGGCGTATTGGCGTCCAGGCCGTCCTTGATCATGAAGAACAGCGCGGTCAAAAAGCCCAGCGACATGCTGGTGATCGCGCCGGCCGTGGTTGCGCGTTTCCAGTAGATGGCGCCGATCAGCGGAATCAGCATGCCGCCCACCAACAGGTTGTAGGCCAGGGTCAGGGCACTGATCACATCGCTCACCACCAAGGCGATGCCCAACACCACCACGCCCAGCAGCAGGGTCGCGATGCGGTTTTCATGAACGTCACCATTGCCGCTTTCACGACCCTGGCGCAGACGCGGCAGCAGGTCCTGGACCACAGTGGTGGAGGCTGCCAGCAGGCCGGCCGCGGCGGTGGACATCAAGGCCGCCAGGGCGGCGGCAATGACCAACCCGCGAATGCCGTTGGGCAGGCTGGTCTGGACGACGCTGGCAAAGGCGTTGTTGACGTTTTCCAGGTCCGGCAGCAATACCTTGGCGGCCATGCCGATCAAGGCCCCGGCCAGGCCATACAGCACGCAGTACAGGCCTGCGGCGGTACCGGCCACTTTCGCCACGCCTTCGCTACGGGCGGTGAACACCCGCTGCCAGATGTCCTGGCCAATGAAGATGCCGAAGAAGTAGATCAGGAAGTAGGTGAGGATGGTGTCCCAGCCAATCGCGGTGAAATCGAAGTAGCTGGCCGGCAAGGCCGCCACCATCGCGTCCCAGCCGCCCGCATCGCTGATGGACATCGGCATCAGCAGGAACACCAGGCCGACGGTCATGATCAAGAATTGCACGATGTCGGTGAGAGTCAGCGACCACATGCCGCCGATGGTGGAATACAGTACGACGACGCCGCCGCCCACCAGGATCGACACCCAGAACGGCAGGCCGAACAACACCTGCATCACCGTGCCGATGGCGATGGTCGAGGTGGCGCCGATCATCAACGCATAGACCAGCATGATCAGTGCACTGGCGTGGCGTGCGGCGGGGTTGTAGCGGCGCTCCAGCACTTGGGTCACGGTGTAGATCTTGAGTTTGAGCAACGGTTTGGCGAGGAACAGGCTCAGGCCGACGATGCCCAGGCCGATGGCGCCGCACAGCCAGAAACCGGAAATCCCATGGACGTAGCCCAGCCGCACGGTGCCGATGGTGGAGGCGCCGCCCAGAACGGTGGCGGCCATGGTACCCAGGTAAAAGCCCGGGCCGAGGTTGCGCCCGGCGACCAGGTAGTCGTCACGAGTCTTGGCACGGCGCATGCCGTACCAACCCAGGGCAATCATGCCGGTGGCATAGATGAGAACGACGATTAAATCCAAAGCCATGATGGCGTGTCTCCGATTGTCTTTTTTATAGTGAAGTCGGTTGGTACCGTGCCCTGGCACTGCAACCTCTGTGTGAACGCGCTTTTGTGGCGAGGGAGCTTGCTCCCGCTGGGCTGCGAAGCTGCCCCTGATGGCGACTGCTGCGCAGTCGAGCGGGAGCAAGCTCCCTCGCCACGGGTATTTCGTTTGCTCAGGTCAGGCGGTCTGTCTGAGGGAGGGTTTCTCGATTGGCACCGAAGAACCCTTGCTACGCGGATCATCCGGCCCATACACCGCCGCCGGCTCCGGAAACAACCCAAGCAGCACCAGGTAAATCACCGAGGCCAGGCCCAGGGTCACCGGCAGGCCGATGTCGATGCCACCGGCCAGTTCGCCCAGCGGTCCGACGAACTGCCCAGGCAGGTTGACGAAGCACAGCCCCACCAGCGCGCTGGGAATCCAGGCCCCCAGGCCGCGCCAGTTCCAGCCGTGGCTGAACCAGTAGCGCCCGCCGGTTTCGCCACGGGTGAACACTTGCAGATCATCCGGGCAGTAGAAGCCGCGGCGCACCAGCAGGCCGATGATCATGATCACCATCCATGGCGTGGTGCAGGTGATGATCAGCACGGCGAAGGTCGATACGCTCTGCACCAGGTTCGCGGCGAAGCGCCCGATGAAGATGAAGGCAATCGACAGCACGCCGATCAGCAGCGTGGCCTTGACCCGCGACAGAACTCGTGGGAACACGCTGGACATGTCCAGCCCGGTGCCATACAGCGACGTGGTGCCGGTGGACATGCCGCCGATCACCGCGATCAGGCACACCGGCAGGAAGAACCAGCCCGGCGAAACCGCCAGCAGGCCGCCCACATAGTTATTGGCTGCGATGTAGTCCGGTGCCTTGATCGCCACGATGGTGGCCGTGGCAAGGCCGAACAGGAACGGGATCAGCGTCGCCAGTTGAGCGGCGATCACCGCCAGCATGATGCGTCGCTTGGGCGTGTTGCGCGGGATGTAACGCGACCAGTCACCGAGGAACGCGCCGAAGGAAATCGGGTTGCTCATGGCGACCAGTGCCGCGCCGATGAACGCCGCCCAGAAGCCCGGCTGGCCTAGGCCGACGGTGCCGGCGAACTGGCTGTCGAAGGCCGGCGCGAAGGCGGCGATGCCCAGCAGAAACAGCAGGCTGGCGGCCCACACGGCGATGCGGTTGACCCACAACATGAAACGAAAGCCGTAGATGCACACCGTCAATACCAGCAAGGCGAACAGGCCGTAGGCCAGGCCCAGGCTCAAGTCGGTTTCCGGTACGCCGATCAAGCGCTTGGCGCCACCGATCAACGCATCTCCCGAACTCCACACCGACAGGGAGAAGAACGCGATGGCCGTCAGCAGCGACAGGAACGAGCCGACGATCCGCCCGTGTACGCCGAAATGCGCCCCGGAGGACACCGCGTTGTTGGTGCCGTTGAGCGGGCCGAACAGGCCCATGGGCGCGAGGATGATCGAACCGAGCACCACCCCCAGCACAATCGCCCAGACCCCGGCCTGGAACGAGAGGCCGAACAGCACCGGGAAACTGCCGAGCACGGCGGTGGCGAAGGTGTTGGCGCCGCCGAAGATCAGTCGAAACAGATCCGTCGGGCCAGCGGTTCGCTCATGGTCCGGGATCTGTTCGACCCCGTTGGTTTCGATTTGCGTAAGGCTTTTGTCGTTATTGTTATGCATGATCTGCTCCGATCATAAAGGCGCGCCCATCGTGTGCGAGCGTCGTCTGTTTGGCTAAGGGGGTGGCAGCCCTTCCGGCATAGCGGACAAATGTTCATGGCAGGCCAGCCATAGGCCCTGTTGTTCTTGTGTGCGTCCTTCCTGCTTGCGGAACAGAATGGTTTCGCGCTCCTGGCTAAAGTGTCGCTCCCCTTGCATGCGCAACTCGGTGGCCACGTCATGGATGAAAATCGCCACGTCCCCTTGCAGGCTGACGAAGGCGTTGCTCGAGGTACACGACAGCACCTCGAAGCCATCCTCGGACCGCCAGCGGTCCCACAACGCCTGGTAGGCATCGCGAGACAGCAGAGGTTGTTCGAGGGTGTAGAACACGAAACTCGCGTCGGGTGTGAAGGCGCCGAAGTAGGCGTCACGGTCATTGCGGGCGAAGGCCGACACCAGTTCAGCGGCGGCCTTGAGCACTTGAGCCTGATCGTTCATGACCGCGCCTCAGCGATGGACCACACCGGGCAGTACGCAGAGCATCTCGTACAGCAGGTTGGCGCCCAGCAGCGAGGTGTTGCCGGTGGTGTCGTAAGGCGGCGAGACTTCTACCAGATCGCAACCGACCAGGTCCAGGCCCTGGCAGCCACGCACGATTTCGATGGCCTGGATGGTGGTCAGACCACCGATTTCCGGGGTGCCGGTGCCAGGGGCCCAGGCCGGGTCGATGCCGTCGATATCGAAGCTCAGGTACACCGGGCCGCCGCCGACCTTCTCGCGGACTTCGGCCATCAGCGGGGCGAGGGATTTGTGCCAGCACTCTTCGGCCTGGACTACGCGGAAACCCTGGTTGCGGCTCCAGTTGAAGTCATCGGCGGTGTAGCCCTGGGCCCGCAGGCCGATCTGCACCACGCGGTCGCAATCGAGCAGGCCTTCTTCCACCGCGCGGCGGAAGGTGGTGCCGTGGGCGATTTTCTCCCCGAACATGTGATCGTTCACATCGGCATGGGCGTCGATGTGCACCAGGCCGACCTTGCCGTGTTTCTTGTGGATCGCCCGCAGGATCGGCAGGGTGATGGTGTGATCGCCGCCCAGGGTCAGGGGAATGACGTTGTGTTCCAGAATCTTGTGGTACGACTCTTCGATGATCCGCACGGCGTCCAGCAGGTTGAAGGTGTTGATCGGCACATCACCGATATCGGCCACCGACAGCGAGTCGAACGGCGCGGCACCGGTGGCCATGTTGTAGGGACGGATCATTACCGATTCAGCGCGGATCTCGCGGGGCCCGAAACGGGTGCCGGCGCGCAGGGAGGTGCCGATGTCCAGCGGCACGCCGACGAAAGCAGCGTCCAGGCCGGCAGCGGTTTGTAAATGGGGGAGTCGCATCATGGTGGCGATGCCGCCGAAGCGCGGCATTTCGTTGCCGCCCAGTGGTTGGTGAAGAATCTTGTCCACGGGTAGGGCCTCATCGTTGTTTTATTTATCAGGGGTCGATTCTGCGAAAAGCCTGGGAGTGGAAGAATCGCTGGGGGCAAATACTTAGTTCAGATTTTTCTAAACTAATGCGGGATGGGGCGATAGACTCCGCTTCAGCGCAGTCCTGGGAGACATGATGTCCCCTGTGGCGAGGGAGCTTGCTCCCGCTGGGTTGCGAAGCAGCCCCAAAATCATTCACCTCGGCGCATCAGTTAAATCGCGTCGACAGGTTTTGCGACGGCTGCGCCGTCGAGCGGGAGCAAGCTCCCTCGCCACAAGGGCACGGCAAGTTCTATGCATCGTGTAATCTGGAGTTCTCCATGGCCAACGCTCTACCCGACCTGAAACTGTTGCGCATTTTCGTCAGCGTCGTGCGGCACCAGGGATTCGCCAATGCCCAGCACGAGCTCAACCTTTCCACGTCGGCCATCAGCACCTACATGAGCCAGCTCGAATCGGCCCTGGGCCTGGTGTTGTGTCATCGTGGGCGGGGTGGGTTCAGCCTGACCAGCAAGGGCGAGTTGTTCCACCAGGAGACCCTGCGTCTTTTGGGCGAGCTTGAAGGGTTCGAGCAATACGCCGCCGCGCTGAAGGGTGAGTTGCGCGGCACGCTGAACCTGGGGGTGATCGATTCCACCGTCAGCGACAAAGCCCTGCCGTTCGCCGAAGCCATCGGCGCCTACAGCCAGGAGCATCCGGCAGTCCACCTGCACCTGTCGGTCATGAGCCCGTACGAACTGCAACTGGGCGTGCAGGACAACCGCCTGGACCTGGCCATCGGCGCGTTTTCCACGCGCATGAGCGGCCTGGTCTACATGCCGCTGTACCGTGAGCAGCACTGGTTGTATTGCAGCAACCGTCACCCCCTGTTCAACGAGCGGCGTATCCCTGAGCAACTCATCACCCAGCAACGCATGGTCGGGCGCGGTTACTGGAGCCAGGCCGAACTGGCCCGCCACGGTTTCAAGCACAGCGCGGCGACGGTGGAGAGCATGGAGGCGCAGTTGATCCTGGTATTGTCCGGTGCCTACGTCGGCTATCTGCCCGAACACCATGCCCAGGCCTGGGTGGACAAGGGCGATTTGCGCGTGTTGTTGCCGGCCACTTTTGGTTATCAGGCACCGTTTTCGATGATCGTACGCCGTGGCCGCAGCCGTGAGCCGCTGATCCAGACTTTTCGCGATCTGCTCAAGGCGCAGCTCAACCAGGCCTGAGGTGCCGTCATGTCCAGAATTCATTGTCCGCGCTGCCACAGGCCGCAAAGCCATTGTTTGTGCCCGCTGATCCCCAGCCTCGACAGCCGCACTCGGGTGCTGTTGTTGCAGCATCCCAGCGAGGTGAACCATGCCCTGAACACCGCGCGGCTGGCGGCGTTGGGGCTCAATAATGCCGAGTTGATCGTGGGCGAGGTGTTCGAGGATTTGCCTGGGCTGCTCAATCAACCGGGTTATCAGGCGCGGCTTTTGTTTCCCGGCGAAGAGGCGCAGCCCATGCATGCTTATGCTCTGTCTGAGGATCCGCTGCTACTGGTCGTCCCGGACGGCACCTGGCGCAAGGCGCGCAAGTTGCTGCACCTCAACCCTCTGTTGGCGGCGCTGCCGAGGGTGACACTGGCCGCGGGCAGTGTGTCTCGATACCGCTTGCGCAAGGCGCCAGGGCCAGGGGCGTTGTCGACGGTGGAGGCGGTTGTCCAGGCGCTGCAAACCCTTGAGGCACCGGCCCGTTTTGAGCCGTTGCTGAGGCCGTTCGAGGCGTTGATCGAGGGGCAGATTGCGGCGATGGGGGAGGAGGTTTTTCGGCGTAATCATGCCGAGAAATGAGTGGTGCCTTTGCTGGCCTCATCGCGAGCAGGCTCGCTCCCACAGTTGATCTCCAGTGCATGCAAAAAATCTGCTAACACCACAGATCCAATGTGGGAGCGAGCCTGCTCGCGATAGCGGCAGCACAATCAACCAAAGTCTCAGCTCAAGGCCTACCGCTCACGCATCGCCTCAGTCCGCGCCTTCAACACCGGCTTGAGCAGGTAATCCAGGACACTTTTCTCCCCGGTAATAATGTCCACCGTCGCCACCATCCCAGGAATGATCAACAACGGTTTGGCATCGCCGCCCAAGTGATTTTTATCTGTGCGCACCTGGATCAGGTAGAAGCTGTTGCCCTTGTCATCGGTGATGGTGTCGGCGCCGATCAGTTCGAGCCTGGCGCTCATCCCGCCGTAGATCGTGTAGTCATAGGCACTGAACTTGACCATGGCTTTCTGGCCCGGATGCAGGAAGGCCACGTCCTGGGGGCGGACCTTGGCTTCGATCAGCAGGTTGTCTTCCAGCGGCACGATTTCTGCCATGTCGCTGCCCGGCTGCACTACGCCGCCGATGGTGTTGACCTTTAGCTGCTTGATCACCCCATGTACCGGCGAGACCACGGTGGTGCGGGTCACGCGGTCGTCGATGGCAATGCTCGAAGCGGTGATTTTTGACAACTCCGTGCGTTTCTCATTGAGTTCCTTGGCCGCTTCGGAGCGGAAGGATTGTTCCGATTCGTCGATCTTGCTCTTGATCTCGTTGATCGCCGATTCGGCCCGAGGAATCGCCAGGGTGGTGGCGTTGAGCGAACCACGGATTTCCACCGCGCTGCGTTTGAGCCGCAGGATTTCCACCGGCGACACCGCCCCGGTGCGCACCAGTGGTGCCGACATGTTCATCTCTTCTTGCAGCAAGGCCAGGCTGGAACTGAACTGGCCCTGCTTGGAGCGAAACTCCGCCAGCTCCTGGGTTTTCTGGCGCAGTTGTTCGGACAGCGTCCGCTGTTCGCTGGCCAGGCGCCGCTGTCGTTGTTCATACAGCGAGCGTTCGTCCTCGGCCACTTGCGGGGCCTTACTGATGACTTCAGCGGACAGTTCGAAAGGCCGGCCTTCGGCTTCGGCCGACAAGCGTTCGACCTGGGCGGTCAGGGCATAACGGTCGGCCTCGCTTTCGCCCTTGTTCGACAGAAACCGTGTGTCGTCCAGGCGCAGCAGGGTGTCGCCCTTGTTCACCATCTGCCCTTCGCGCACGAAAATCTCGGTGACGATGCCGCCCTCCAGGTTCTGGATCACCTGAATCTTGCTCGAAGGAATGGCCTTGCCTTCTCCGGTGGTGACTTCCTGCAAGACTGCCAGTTTGGCCCACACCAACGCGGTGATGATCAGTCCGGCCGCCAGCCACACCGTGACCCGCGAGCGACGGGGTGAATCCTGCAACGCGGCACCGGCGGTTTCCGGCATGAACTCGCTTTCGGCGCTTTTGCTGAAACTGCCGAAGTAGCTTCGGGCCGCTGAATCGGGTGTTTGAGCAGACATGGGCGATACCCGTCAGTTAAAAGAGCTAAGGTCGGTGCGGCTTTTGTGGTGAGGGGACTGTGTGGGCTGTTACACCGCCGCAGACCCCACCCGTCCTTTACGCAGTGCATCGATCACCGCTTCCTTCGGCCCATCGGCCACAATCCGGCCGTTGTCCAGCACCACCAGCCGATCCACCAGACTCAGCATCGACGTGCGGTGGGTCACCAGCAGCACCGTCTTGCCCTGCACATGGGTGTGAAGCTTTTGCCGCAACACGTCTTCGCTGCTGTTGTCCATGGCGCTGGTGGGTTCGTCCAGCAGCAGGATCGGCGGGTCGAGCAATAGGGCTCGGGCCAGTAGCACGGCCTGGCGTTGCCCACCGGAGAGCAACTGCCCGCGCTCGCCTACCGGGCGGTCAAAGCCCTGGGGATGCTGGCGGGCCAGTTCGGTGACGCCGGTCAGTTCCGCCACTTCCAGCATGCGTGCATCGCTGATGTAGCGGGCGCCGAGGGTGAGGTTGTCCCGCAGGCTGCCGGCCAGCAGCGGCAGGTCATGGGCGACATAGCCGATCTGCTGGCGCAGGTCCGCCACGTCCAGTTGCCGAAGGTCGAGCCCATCGAGCAGCAACTGGCCTTCCTGGGGCTCATAAAACCCCATCACCAGGCGCGCCAGGGTGCTCTTGCCCGAGCCACTGCGACCGATGATCCCGACCCGTTCGCCGGGCTTGAGGCTGAAACTCACATTCGCCAGCGCCGGGGCGTTCTGGCCGTTGTAATGGAAGGTCACGCCGCTGACGTCCAGCGCGCCCTGCAATTGGGTGCGATCCAGCGGCCGTTGTTTGGCATCGCGCTCCTGAGGCAGCGCCATCAGCGCATCGGTGCTGCGCATGGTCAGTTGGGCCTGCTGGTAGCGGGTGATCAGCCCGGCGATCTGCCCCAGCGGCGCCAGCACCCGGCTGCCGAGCATGTAGGTCGCCACCAGCGCGCCGACGCTGAGGTTACCGGCGATGATGCTGTAGACCCCGGCGACGATGGTCGCCATGCCGGCCAGTTGTTGCAAAAACAGCGTGCCGTTGGTGGCCAGCGCCGAGAGGCTGCGGGCGTGGCTGTCCAGGCGGGTGAGGGCGCCGTGGGTGCTTTCCCATTGATGCTGGCGCTCGCTTTCGGCGCTGCAAGCCTTGAGGGTTTCCAGGCCGCCGAGGGTTTCAATCAGCAATGCCTGGCGCTGGGCGCCCAGGGCCAGGCTTTTTTGCACGGTGTCACGCAGGCGTGCCTGGATGATCATGGCGAAAATAATGGTGAGCGGAAAAGCCACCACCGGAATCACCACCAGCCAGCCACCCAGCAACCCGATCACCACCAGCATCAGCACGGCGAAGGGCAGGTCGATCAGGCTGGTGAGGGTGACAGCGGTCAGGAATTCGCGCAGACCCTGGAAGTCATGGATGCTTTGGGCGAACCCGCCGATGGTCACCGGTTTGGCCTTCATCGCCATGCCGGTGATGCGTTCGAACAGGGTCGCGGAGAGGATCACGTCGGTTTTCTTGCCGGCGGTGTCCAGCAGATGGGCGCGCACCACGCGCAAAACCAGTTCGAAACCCGTGCCGATCAACAGCCCCACGGCCAGCACCCACAACGTCGATGTGGCTTGGTTTGGCACCACGCGGTCGTAGGTCTGCATGACGAACAGCGGCACCATCAGCCCCAGCAGGTTGATCAGCAAACTTGCCAGGATCGCGTCGCTATACAGCCAGCGCGACAGTTTCAAGGTGTCACGAAACCAGGCCTCGACCCGTGGAACCAAGGGTGCACGCAGGTCTTCGAGTTCATGGCGCGGCCGGGCGAACAACGCCTGGCCGCTGTAGACGGCGCTCAGTTCGTCGCGGCTGACCCACTGCTCGCCGCCATCGGCTTCGCTGGGCAGGATCAGCGCCTGGCCGTCCTCACTCCAGCGCCGCAACACGGCGCAACGACCACCGGCCAGAATCAGCATCACCGGCAGGTTGAGTGGCGAAATATCGGCCAGCTCTCGGCGCAGCAAGCGCGCCTGCAAATTGGCCCGGGCCGCTGCGCGCGGCAGCAGGTCCAGGCTCAGACGTTGGTGCGCCATTGGAAGCCCGGCGCCAAGGCTGGCGCGGCTGACTGTCGCGCCATGGAGTTTGCAGAGGATCAACAGACCGTCAAGCAAGGGATCATCGACATTCAGCCGCGGATCGGTGCTGAGGGTTGCGGGTTCCATGCTGGTCACATTGATCGCTCCCATTTTTTTGGGGGGCTACTTCAGTTCTGGCAGCCGCGCTTCGTTTTTGACTTCTGTTTGAGCGACCGCGTCGGCCGGCAGCACCACCCGCTGTTTGCTCAACAGCTGGCCCATGTTCGCCAATACCCGATACATCGAGTATTCCTCGGTGTAGCGCACTTCGGTGTAGCGACGGTTGGCGTTGTACAGCTCGTTTTCGCTGTCGAGCACATCGAGCAGGGTCCGCTGGCCGAGACCGAACTGATCCTGATAGGCGGCGCGTACACGGGAAGTGGTTTCGGCGTATTCCCGGGCGGTGGGGGTCTGCTTGCGGGCGTTGAGCATCGCGTTCCAGGCCAGGCGGGTGTCTTCGTTGAGCTGGCGCAGGGCGTTGTTGCGGATGTCCATGGCCTGGTTGATCTGGTGGGCATTGGACGCCAACCGCGCCTTGTCGCTGCCGCCGCGGAACAGGTTGTAGTTCATCACCACGCCGACCCGCCAGTTGTTGTCGTGGCCTTCTTCGCCGCCGAGGTTGTTATTGGCGCCCACCGCCGCCTCGGCGTCGAACCGCGGATAGAACGGCGACTTGGCCACTTCATACTGGCTTTCGGCGGACTGCACGTCGGCCTGGGCCGATTTCAGGTACGGGTTGTTGTCCACCATGCTTTGCTGGGCTTCGCGCAGGTCAGCGGGCATCTCGCCTTTGGTCGAGGGCGGTGTTTCCAGCTCATCGGGCATGCGTCCGACCACGCTGTAGAAGTTAGCCTCGGCGTCGGCCAGGTCGACCTGGGCGGTGTCGTAGTTGTTTTCCGCCAGGGCCCGGCGAGCATTGGACTGATCGGAGTCGGCGGTGCTGCCCACGCCACGCTCGGTGCGCAGGCCGATCTGGTCGTTGACGCGCAGGTGAGCTTGCAGGTTGTTCTTGGCCAGGGTCACCAGCTCGCGACGCTTGAGCACTTCCAGGTAAACCTCGATGGTGCGCAGCGCCAGGTCCTGGGCGGTGCCTTGGGCGTAGTAGGCGCGGGAATTGACCACGCCTTTGGTGCGTTCCACTTCATTGGCAGTGTTGAACCCGTCAAACAGCATCTGCCGCAGGCGCAGCTCCGACTGGGTGTAAGTCAGGATATTGGTGTGGTGATTGCCCAGCGCCCGGGTGTTGGTGTTGTCGCTGTAGCCGCGCCCGTAGCCGGCATTCAAGTCCACCGATGGGAAGAACCCCCCTCTGGCGACCTTGACGTCTTCATTGGCCGACAGACGGCTATCGACCCGTTGCGCCAGTTCCGGGTGAGTAGCAATGGTGCTCTGGATCGCTTCGGTCAACGACATGGCCTGCGCTGAAGAAGAGCAGGCCATGGCCAGCAAAACCGCGCTGCAGAGGGGGGAAAGAACGCGCATGGGGTGCATCTCCTAAGGTCTGTTGTGCTTCGCTGTCGCCAAAATATTGACGTATTTAAGATCAAAACCGTTTCAAGCTTGTAACAACACAGCTAAGAACATCCTGCGCAAAACCTAAGAAGAATTTCTCATAAGACTTATGCCAAAAAAAACTTATGTGCTTGGAAAAAAGCGGCACATTGTTCAAAGCGAAAGCCTTTGAATCTGCGGGTCCTGACGGATTTTGGGCGTCAATAAAGTTCCATAATCATTTTGAAGCGATGTGAAGAGGTGCCGAAAAGGACGACTTGAAAGGCGATTTTAAGTGACGGTTTTTTGTCATTGTGGCGAATAGCTAGCGCCTTTTACGTCCCCGAAAGCTGGCAGATTTTCCAGATTCCCTGGCTGCCAACCCGAGCACCAATTCTTCACCCAGACAGGTGCCGACTGCGGTTGGCAACGGAGGAATGCACATGGCAGCGCTCATCGGTACCGTCAGCAAGGTGGTAGGACAGGTTTTCGCAGAAGCCGTCGGCGGTCTGCGGCGACCTCTGGTTGAAGGTGATCGGCTCTATGCCGGCGAGCACCTGATCACCGGGGCCGAAGGGGCGGTGGCTGTGCAGTTGCAAAACGGCAAGGAGTTGACCCTGGGCCGCGGAAGTGACCTGACGCTGAGCCCGCAATTGCTCGCCAACCAGGCCTCTGCTAGCGATACGCCTGAGGCCACCACACCCAGTGATGCGCAACTGACCGATGTGCAAAAACTGCAACAAGCCATCGCCGCCGGCGCTGACCCGACCCAGACCGGCGAGGCGACGGCTGCAGGCGCCGAGGGCGGTAATCCGGGGGGCGTGGGTGGCGGGCACAGTTTTGTGTTGCTGGAGGAGGTCGGCGGGGAGGTCGATCCGCAGATCGGTTTTCCCACCGCCGGGTTCAACGGGATACCCGAGTTTCCCGACCTGCGTCTGGCCGGTGATCCGGATGACGGCGGCGACGATGCAATCGTGCCACCGGTAGACCCTGAAACCCCGGACAACCCGGTTACCCTTGATGGCTTGTCCGTGGATGGCGGTGAATTGACCGCCAATGAGGCGAACCTGTCTGACGGTTCCGCCAGCAATCC
Source organism: Pseudomonas sp. FG-3G (assembly GCF_901007645.1). Taxonomy (NCBI): domain Bacteria; kingdom Pseudomonadati; phylum Pseudomonadota; class Gammaproteobacteria; order Pseudomonadales; family Pseudomonadaceae; genus Pseudomonas; species Pseudomonas sp. FG-3G. The sequence continues at coordinate 922 of NZ_CAAKGZ010000026.1, read as the reverse complement.
CGGCGCGCTGGTGCAAAGCGGCAGTTTCACCATTTCCGCGCCCGATGGGCTGAGCAGCCTGAGTATCGGTGGAATCGCCGTGATCACCGGTGGCGTGCCCGCAGGTTTTCCCCAATCCATCACCTCGGCGCTGGGCAACACGTTGACCATCACCGGTTACAACCCCGCGACCGGTGTGGTCAGCTACAGCTATACCCTGACGGACAATGAAAGCCATCCAGCCGGTGGTGGGACCAATACCATCAGCGAGCAGTTCCCCGTCGTGGCCGTCGACAGCGATGGCGATACAGCTACGGGGACCCTGGACGTCAACATCACCGACGACGTACCCCAGGCGATTGACGACAGCCACGCCAGCACCGCATCGGAAAGTCTTGTCACGCTCACCGGCAACGTCTTGCCCAACGATCACCAAGGCGCCGACCGCATCCCCACCGGTCCTGACAGCGGGCCGATCATTGGCGGCACGTTCACCGGCACCTACGGCACCCTGGTGCTGAACCCCAACGGCACGTACACCTACACCCTCAACACCAGCGACCCGCAATTCGTGGCGTTGCACGGCGGCGGAAGTGGCACTGAAACCTTCACCTACACCCTGACCGACGCCGATGGCGACACCAGCACCGCCAACCTGGTGTTGCAGGTACACAACAACGACGACCCGGTGATCATCGAAGGCTTGGACACCGAAGGCGGTGAGCTGAACCTTCAGGAGAAAAACCTCAGCGACGGCACCAGCCCGGACGCTCCAGCGCTGACCCAAAGCGGCACCTTCACCATCACCGCGCTGGATGGTGTGCAGACCCTGAGCGTGGGCGGCATCAATGTCGTCACGGGCGGTGTTGCGGCCGGTTTCCCACAATCCATCACCACGGCATTGGGTAACACACTGACCATTACCGGCTTCAACGCCGCCACG